>JBJSXS010000889.1:0-8317 GCA_046086545.1 Gemmata sp. | reverse complement strand
CGGCTCGTCGGGAACGCGCGACGCGGTTACTTCTTTTTCCCTTCCTTGAACTCGATCAGCGTCTCCGCGGTCTCGCTGTTCTTTTCGAGCCTCGTCGTCGCGGCCTTGTCCTTGCACTCGATCTTGCCGCTCTGGCGCACGTGGTCGCCGAACTCGCGGTGGACCTCCACCCGGACCGTGTACGTGCCCTGCGGCAGCGCGTTCCCCTTGTCGTCCTTGCCGTCCCACGCGAGGTCGTACTTGCCCGGGCCGCGGGTCGCGCGCGTCACCGCTTTCACCAGATCGTTGTCGCCCTTGCCGATCCTCCACCAGTCGGTCAGGTCTTTGAGGTACTTCGGGGCGTTGCCCCACACCGCCAGCGTGCGCACCGCCTTGCCCTTGTCGTCCTCGATCCAGATCGCGGTGTACGGCTTGCGGTACCGCTTGGCCTCGATCTTCGGCAGTTCGACCGCGACCGTCACCTGGTGCCCGGCGGGCCACGCGGCGCCCGTCGGCGCGTCCTTCTTGTCCTGCGCGAGCGCGCGGGCCGGGGCCACCTCGAACAGCTTGAAGCCGGCGCTGCGGTGCGGCCTGCCGCTCGCGTCGATGATGAGGCACGCGGCCCCTTCGACCCCTTCGACGAGTTTCAGCCCCTCCTCGGGCTTCAGCACACAGAGCGTCGTGGCGAGCGCGTTGGCGGTCGTGTTGTCGCCGGCCACCACGGTCGCGCTGGCGACGCCCTCCGCCGGGCGGCCGGTGCGCGGGTCGAAGATGTGGGAGTACCGCTTCCCCTCGATGGTGTACCCGCGCTGGTAGCCGCCGCTGGTCGCGACCGCCTGGTCCTTGAGCCGCACGCCGAACAGCGGGGCCGCGTTGTCGAAGTGGTTCGCCGGGTCCTGCACGCCGACCGCCCAGGTCCGGTCGCCCCACGCGAAGATGTCGCCCCCGAGGTTCGCCAGCAGCGCGGTCACGGTCGGGTGCGCCGCCCGGACCGCGTCGGCCGCCTTGCGGATCATGTACCCCTTCGCGACCGCGTTCAGGTCGAGCGGCTGGACCGTGCGGCGGGTCACGGTGCGGGCGCGTGCGTCGAGCGTCCAGCCGGGCCCCTTGAGGTCGTTCACGATGCGCTCGAGCGCGGCCGCGTCCGGCTCGCGGTTCGCCCTCTCGCCCGCCTTCCACTCCCGCACCAATTCGCCGACTTGGGAGTTAAACGCGCCGCCCGACTTCTGCTGCCACACGGCGTACCGCTCCAGGACCGCGGCGAAGTCCGCCGACACCGCAACGGGCTCACGGGTGCCGTTCAACTTGCTGATCTCGCTCTCCGCCTCGTACGTGCTGAACACCATCCGCAGGCGCTCGATCTCCGCCAGCGCGGTGAGTTCGGCCGCGTCCGCGGTCGCCTCGTCCGGCGCGACGACCCGCAGGTCGAACGACGTGCCGATGACGTGGTCGCGGTGGAACACGAACTCCGCCGCCCGCGGCGCGGGCGCGCTCAGCGGGCGCGAGGCGCCGGAGCCGACGAGCGCGAGCACTGCCGCAAGCGCGGCAAGGGGAAGGAGCAGCGGGCCGCGGAGCGCGAGTCGGGGCATCGTCGGAGCGCCTGAAGGTAATGTGGTTATGTTTATCTTCTAAACGCCGTACTCCCGGTAGAGAAGACCGCAGCCTCCAGATTAACCGTTCTCTCACACCCGTCATTCGACCGCCCGCGCGTGTAAATTTTACACTGCGGCGGATCGATCGCGTCCGGCTGTACTTATTACACGCGTTGCGCCGCGACTCCGCCCGACCGGCACGATTGGCCAAATTGCGAACCGCTGTTACCGCCGAACTTTGCGCGCACACATTTTGTGTGACGGGCGCACGGCAACGTTCCCGGCACAGCGGTTGCGGTTAGACTTCCGACGACCCTTGCTTTACGGCATCGGAGCCGCACGTATGCGTGCCCGGTCGTCAACTTCCACGGAGGTCAAGGGAATGACTCTTCGTCGGCACATCGGCGCGCTCGTTGCGGTGCTTCTGGCGCCCGCGTTCGCGTCCGCCGCGAGCTACGACACCGCGAACTTCACCACCGAAGCCCCGACCGCGGAGCTGGCGAAGAAGTTCGGCGACATGGCCGAGTTCTACCGCAAAGAGAAGGCGCTGGAGTGGACCGGCAAGGAGATGCCGCAGTGGCCCCGCCCCTGCCCGCTCCAGGTCCAGATCACGCAGAGCTCCGCGGGCGGGGCCACCACGTTCACCTTCGGACAGGACGGCGGCAAGCCGGCGGTCACCAGCATCCGCATGGAGATCCGGGGCGACGCCAAGCAACTGCTGCACAGCGTGCTGCCGCACGAGGTGACGCACACCGTGCTGGCGAACCACTTCGGGCGCCCGGTGCCGCGCTGGGCCGACGAGGGCGGCAGCGTGCTGAGCGAGAACGACGAAGAGCGCTTCAACCACAACGTCCGGTGCCGCGAGCTCCTGAACGCCGGGCGCGGCATCCGGTGCAAGGTGCTGTTCCGCATGACCGAGTACCCGCGTGACATGATCGTGCTGTACGCGCAGGGCTACTCGCTGTGCGACTACCTCGTGCGCAAGGGCGGGGACGGCCGGGAGGGGCGCGCCAGGCTGCTGCAGTTTCTCGGCCTGGGGATGCAGGGCAACACCAACGAGAGCTGGAACGCGGCCGCGAGCAAGGTTTACGGGTACGACACGGTGGACACGATGGAGGAGGCGTGGCTGGCCGCGCTGAAGACGCCGCCGGCCCGCGTCGTGGCCCGCGACACCACCCCGCCCGGCGGGCTGACCAGCAGCGGCAGCGCCCCGAAGACGGAGCTGCGCACGTCGGCCGCCCCCGCGGTGCCGCTGCTCGAAGGGCCGGTCAAGGCCGTTCGCGGGACCGCCCCGGACGGCGAGTCGCGGGCGTCGCACCTGCCGGCCCCCGACTTCGGCACCAGCCCGGTGGCGCGCCCGCTCGCGCCGGACCGCCCGCCGCCCGTGCTGCTCCCGCCCGAACTGCCCAGCCCGGTCAGGAAGTGACGCGGGAGAACCGCAAAACGACAGCGCCCGGGACGAGCCCGGGCGCTGTCGTTTTGCGGCGACGGGTCCGACAACGAGCACCTGTTTCCGCGGGCGCCTCAGTCGCACAGGTCGCGCATCCACGCCTCGACCCCGCGGCGCCCGGTGCGGTCCATCCACCGGAGGAAGAAGTAGACGCACACGATGCACACGCCCGCGAGCGGGACCGCCAGCCGCGCCGGCATCGCCTCGCGCCAGAACCGCGTCGGCTCGTCGCCCGCGAACGTGCCGCACACCCACAGCGGCCACAGGTGGAGTACGTGGTGCAGCAGGTACACCGTGAGCGAGTACTTGCTGAACGTCCCCGCGATCCGGAGCAGGGCGTTCCGCTCCTTGAGCCGCGGGTTGCGGCGGTCGATGAGCCAGTGCCCCAGCGTGAACGCCAGGACCGCCCCGCCCAGCGTCCCGAAGGCGTACTCCGTGGACGCCGGGAACATCGTCCACCCGCCGAACAGCTGCGCGCGGACCGGGTCCGACGCGGCCAGCCGCGCGACGCGCACCAGGAGCGAGAGGCCGATCAGCCCCGCGCCCAGCGCCGCGGCCTTCGCGAGGGGCGGCGGCTCGGCCGGGTCGGCGAAAACCCATGTCGCCACCACGAACCCGGCCAGCGGGTACGCGAGCCACGGAAACAGCGGAAAGTACCCCGTCGCCAGGTACCCGAGCAGCACCCCGGCCAGCGTCTGGTCGTGCTCGAAGTACCCGTTCGCCCAGTGGGTCGGGTACGCGGCCGACGCCCGCAGCACGGGCGCGAGGCCGAGCAGCACGCCGGCCGTGACCGCCGGCACCGGGAGCGGCACGCGGCGCGCCAGGTTCAGCACCAGCAGCGCCGTGCCGATCAGCGTGAGCACGTCCCAGTTGAACGTGTCTTCGGGGAGCCACACGAGAACATTGAAGGCGAACCCGAGCGCGAACAGGAACAGCCCGCGGCGGGCGCTCGCCTTCGAGATTTCGGCCTCGCCCTTGCCCTTGGACGCCTGGCCGTTCAGCCACAGCCGGTAGCTGACGCCCGCCAGGAACGTGAACAGCGGCGCGCCGAAGCCCGCCGCGGACCAGTTCGCGCCCGCGAGGTTCTCCATGAAGTGAACGACCACCATCAGGAAGATCGCGACGGTGCGCAGCACGTCGATGGACGCATAGCGCATTACTTCGGCCAGCCCCCGTTAGTGGTGCCCTGTGGCCGGGGCCCCGGCCACAGACGAGAGAACGCGAGCGGCGTCACTTCCCCAGCGCGGCCATGAGCTCCACGCTCACGAGGACGATCTGCGCGAACAGCAGCACAATGATGATCCACTCCAGCGTGTGCCCGGTGCGGGCGAGGCCGAAGTCGCTGGCGCGCTGCCCGCACTGCTCGTACACGCGCTCGAACACCTCCAGTTGCCCGCCGGCGAACTCGAGCCGCTGCGCGACCCGGGTGCGCTCGCGGAGCCGCTCGCCGATCTGGCTCGCCAGGGTCGGCGGGTGGACGTGCGGGCACAGCACCTGCGGGGTGATCCGGGCCAGGCGCGCGCGGAGCGCGAGCACCTGCAGGAACCGCTGGGCCAACTGCTGCTTCTTGCGGGCGGCCCCCTCGTCGAACTCGAACGCCAGCGGCGCGTCGGCCTCCAGCTCCGGCCACCGCGCGCCCAGGTCCGTCTCGATCGCCCGCAGCTCGGCCTCGACGTGCGCGAACTCGAGCAGCGCGCGGCGCACCGCGGCGCGGCGCTCGGGCGGCGCGACCAGCGCGACGCACCCCCGCGCCCAGAACACCTGCGCGCCGTGCAGCGCGACCATCTGGCTGGCGGGGCCGGTCTCGGGCACGGCCCCGTCCACCCAGTCGCGCGCCCGGGCCAGCAGGTCCGCGTCCTCGTGCTCGGGCGCGGGCACGCACAGCACCAGCAGGTCGCCGGCGGGCGCCGGGCGGGCGCGCTTCTCGGGCGCCGCGGCGCGCACCAGCACCGCGTGCTTGCCGCCCGGCCCCGGCAGTTCCGCCAGCGCGGGCTGCCCGGGCGGCGGCTCGCGCGCGAACGTGACGTGCTCGACCTCGGTCCCGGGGGGCCAGTGGGCCGTGGGCGGTTCAAGGGGGTCGTTCAAGCTCGGGCTCCAGAAAACTCGGCCATCCGCGCGGCCACCGATTCGGCCACGTACTCGGCCGAGTCCAGTACGCCGTTCAACGTGGAATCGAACAGGTAGTCCCCGACCACGAACAAGTTCGGGTGCCCGACCGGCTCCGGCCGGTGCCGGCGGTCCAGGCTGCGCTTCACGCGCCCGCCCGGCAGCGCGCTGACCGAGCCGATCCAGCGGTGCACGTGGGCCTCGGCGACGAGGGCGCGCCCGTGCGCCAGGAGCGCCGGGAGCGAGTCGAGCGCGGCTTCGACGAGGCGCTCGTCGCTCCACGAGCTCATGTCGCGGGCCGCGTCGCCGCCGAGGAGCCAGCCCAGCACGCCGTGGGGCGACTCCGGCTCGCGCGACGACTCGTCGTACAGGCAGCACCCGCCGAACTTGTCCAGCATCCAGTACGAGTCGGTCAGCGCCTCGCGCCAGAAGTTGCGCCGGAACAGGACCGTCACGCGCAGGTAGTGCGCCGGGTGGTCGTAGTGCGCGCAGTGGTCGCGCATCGCCGCGGCCAGGCGCTCGCCCCGGAACGCGAGCCGCGGCAGGTGGCTGTTGGGCAGCGCGAGCGCGAGGAAGTCGAACGCGTCGCGCCGCTCCGCGCCCGCGTGCGCCGAGGTCACGGCCAGGCGCCCGTCGCTCGCCGTGCCGACGGACGTGACCGCGTGGCCCAGGAGTTTGGTCGCGCGGCTGCGGGCCGCGAGTTCGCGCGGGAGCCGCTCGTTCCCGCCCTCGATGCTGTACAGCTGCATGTACGCGGGGTCGTTCATCAGGTAGTTGTGCAGCCCGTAGGAGAGGCTCGTCTGCTCCGGTTCGGCCGCGACGTCGCTGTGGATCATGTTGCGGATGTACGCCCGGGCGCGCGGGTCCGGCACCCGCTCCAGCGCCGCGGCGAAGGTGTCGGGCGCGGCCTCGGCCCCGACGCACTCGTCCGAGTGGTAGAACTCGCGCGGGCTGATCTGGTCCTTCGCGCGCCGGTCGAACGCCCGGACCGCGGCGCACGCGCCCGGGCCGAGGTGGCGCGCCACGTCTTCGAGGTTCGACAGCACGCGGTCGCTCATGATGACCGCGGACCCGCGCATCGGGGTGATCGACAGCCCCAGCTCTTCGACCAGCTCGCGCAGCCCGTCCTCGTCCACCGGCGAGTAGTCGTACAGCTCCGCGGCCCCGGCCTCGTACCGGGCGCCGGTGCTCTGGAACCACCCGGTGACGATTTTCCCGCCGAGCCGCGGGCTTGCCTCGAAAATGGTGGCGCGGTATGGAACGGCGGCGTACTTCTGGAGGCAGTAGGCGGTCATCAGCCCGCCCGGGCCGCCGCCGACGATCCCCACGCTCCAGTGGCGCATAAGCGACGCGTCCCGTGATCGTGCGGCCGTGCGAGTGAACCGCGACAAGTAGTCTGAGCGGACGTAAACGGAACGGGCGGCCCCGGGAGACAGTGCGCGGGACGACCCTCATACTATTCTCATTAGTTAGCACCGGCGGCGCAAGATTTGCGTTTCCATCCGTTCGACTGGTGGAAGGGAAACACCGTCAACCGATTCTGGATACCTCGAACATGCCAATGCTCCACAAACTGTTCCCGGCGGCGGCTCTCGGCGGGCTGGTGCTCGTCGCGATCGCGTGTGCGACGGCGCAAGAGCCGATCCCGCTGTACGCGCCGGGCGGGGCGCCCGCGGCGCCGGTGGCAAACCCGGAAGCGGAAGGGTTGCCCGAAGGCACCGAGGTTCTCGCGAAGGGGCCGGTTCACGAGGCGTTCGCGACCAGCGCGCAGGCCCCCGCTGCGGAACCGGTGATCGAGCAGCAGCCGCCCGAACCCATCGAGGAACTGCCGCCGGACCAGAAGCCCGAGGGCGAGAACGTCCAGTGGATCCCCGGGTACTGGGACTGGCTCGAAGACGACAGCCGGTACGTCTGGGTGAGCGGGTTCTGGCGCGAACCGCCCCCGGGGCACATCTGGGTGCCCGGGTCGTGGCGTCAGGTGCGAGGCGGCTGGCAGTGGGTCGCGGGGTTCTGGCAGGTGGCCAGCCGCGAAGAGCCGCAGCAGCCGGAAATCGTGTACCTGCCCGAACCGCCGCAGTCGCTCGAAGCCGGCCCGAGCGTGCCCGCGCCGACCGCGACCAGTTTCTACGTGCCGGGCTCGTATGTGTGGCGCGGCAGGTACGTGTGGCGCCCGGGCGTGTGGATCGAGTACCGGCCGAACTGGGTGTGGGTGCCGGCGCACTTCTGCCGCACCCCGGTGGGCTGGGTGTTCGTTGAGGGGCACTGGGACTACCCGCTCGCCCAGCGGGGCGTGCTGTTCGCCCCGGTCGTGTTCACAAGGGCCGTCTACACGCGCCGCACGTTCGTGTACACGCCGGTGTACGTGGTGAGCGAGCCGGCGCTGGTCGGCGCGCTGTTCGTGCGCGCGGGGCGCACCAACTACTACTTCGGCGACTACTTCGAGAAGCGGCACGTCACCGCCGGGTACCGGCCGTTCGCGGGCCGCGTCACCGAGGTGACGTTCACCATCGGGTTCGGCACCGGGCGCAACTGGGGCTACGACCCGCTGTGGAGCTACTACGCGGCGTCGCACCGCAACAACAAGGAGTGGAACGCGCGCATCACCGACGTGTACGCGGGCCGCTACACCGGCACGGTCACGCGCCCGCCGACGACCCTGGTGCAGCAGAACACGGTGATCAACAACGTCACGAACGTGAACGTCACCAACGTGACCAACAACATCACGGTGGTGAACAAGACGGTCACGGTGAACAAGCAGAACGTCACCGACATCGCGATGCTGGCCCCGGTGAAGGTCGCGAAAGACCTTCAGCCCGAGGCCCAAATCAAGCCGGTGGCGGCCGAGGTGCGGCGCACCGAGAGCGAGAACGCGAAGCAGATCCGCTCGTTCGCCGCCCACCGGGCGCAGGCCGAAGCGACGGTTGCGGCCAAGCAGCAACCGAACGTGAAACTCGCGGAACCGCAGGCCATCAAGATCGAGGCGCCGAAGGCCGCAGTCACGCGTGCGGTACCGATCAAGGACGAGAAGAAAGCGCCTCCCGCGCCGGCGGTGAAACCCGAGCGGATCACGCCCGCGGTCACGCACAAGGCGGAACCGCGGGTCGAGCCCAAGGTCGATCCCAAACCGAAGGTCGAGCCGCTACCGAACCCCAAGGTCGATCCCAAACCGAAGGTCGAGCCGCTACCG
>JBJSXS010000888.1:0-7091 GCA_046086545.1 Gemmata sp. | reverse complement strand
GCGAGTCGCAGGAGCGGATGGTGCTGTCGGTGCCGCCGGCCAACTGGGACGAACTTCGCGCGCTTTGCGCGAGCGAGGACGTGGAGGCGGCCGTTCTGGGAGTTTTTGAAGCCTCGGGCCGCCTGAAGCTGACATATCAGGGCAACCTCGTCACCGACCTCGACATGCATTTCCTCCACGAGGGGCGCCCCACTGTGGTGAAGAACGCCGAGTGGGCTTCAGCCCCGGCGCGGCCCGCCAGCCAGGAGGGCGGCGCGCCTCCGCTGCAAGACGTTCTAACGTCCATCCTGGCGCACTACTCCGTGTGTTCGAAAGAGTGGGTCGTTCGGCAGTACGACCACGAAGTGCAAGGCGGAAGTGTCGTCAAGCCGCTTGTTGGCCTTGCGAACGACGGCCCCTCCGATGCGGCCGTGGTGATGCCGGTGCTCGGCGCTTGGACCGGGGCCGCGGTGGGGTGCGGCATCAACCCGCGACTCGCGGACCTCGACCCCTACGCGGCGGCGGGGTGCGCGATCGACGAGGCCGTGCGTAACGTGGTCGCGGTCGGTGCGGACCCGGCGCGCGTCGCGATCCTGGACAACTTCTGCTGGGGCAACATTCACGACCCCAAAGTTCTCGGCGCGCTGGTACGCACCGCGGAGGCGTGTCGCGACGTGGCGGTCGCCTACGGCACCCCGTTCATCAGCGGCAAGGACAGCCTGAACAACACGTACGCGGGCAAGAGCGGCGAGCGGTTGGACATACCACACACGCTGCTGGTCACCGCCCTGGGCCGGGTGCCGGACGTGCGCAAGTGTGTCACGATGGACCTGAAGGGGGCCGGGAGCGTGCTGTATCTGGTGGGCGAAACGAAAGACGAACTCGGCGGCTCGCACTTCAACCTCGCCACCGGGCGCACGGGGGGCAGCGTGCCGCAAGTTAACATCCAAACAGCGCCGAAGGTCTTCGCGGGCGTACACGCCGCCATCTCGCGGGGGCTCGTGCGGGCGTGCCACGACTTGAGCGAAGGCGGGTTCGCGGTGGCGCTGGCCGAAATGTGCTTCGCGGGCGGCATCGGGGCGGACGTCACCGCGCTGCCGGGCAACCTGTCCGACCAGGCCAAGTTGTTCAGCGAATCGCCGACGCGATTCCTGATCGAGGTAAAACCTGAGAATGCGTCGGTGTTCGAGGGGTGTTTTCCAGGGGTTCCGCTTGCGCGGGTGGGCACTACGGTTTCCGACCCGCGCTTGCGCGTGGCCGGTTCCAACGGCGAGTGGCTGCTGTGGGTTAAGCTTGGCGTGTTAAAGGAGGCGTGGCAGAAACCGCTTCGGTGGTGAGGATATAATTAGGGTAGGGCGAAAGTGACCCGCCCCCTGTCCGCTTCCTGTAGGGGGCCGCGGGGTAGGTTGTTGGGAGGCGACATGTCGCGTTTGCTGTTCGGGACCTCGCTAGCGCTGTTTTCGGGCCTTGTACTCGCTACCCCCGCGCACCTCGTCGCGCAGCCGGCAGTGCCGCCGGCCGCGAACCCGGACGGCGAACTTGTCACGAAGGTCAAGGACAGCATCGACAAGGGCGTCAAGTACCTCAAGGACACCGCCGCCAAAAACAACGGGCACTGGGAGGGTGTGGTCCTCAAGTCGCTCGTGGATATGGACGGCGGCACCACCGCGCTCGCGGTCCTGGCGCTGCTCAACAGCGGTGTGAAGGTCGACGACCCCGCCGTCGTGAAGGGGCTTGATTATCTTCGAAAGCTGGCACCGACCAAGACCTACGTCGTCGCCCTCCAGACCATGGCGCTGTCCGAGGCGCTGGTGCTGTCGCGCGACAAGAAGGACCTGCCGAAGATCGCCAAAAACGTGGAGTGGTTCGAAAAGAACGTGCTCCGCCGCGGCGGGAAGCTCGAAGGGTGGAGCTACCCGGGCAACGACATTGCGGACAACTCCAACACGCAGTACGCTCTACTCGGCCTGTACGCGGCGAAGGTCGCAGGGGTGAAGGTCGACGACCAACTCTGGAAGGACATTCAGGACTACTACACCCGCACGCAGAAGCTCGACCGCGACAACCCCAAAGCCGGGCACTGGATGTACCACAACGCCGGTGGCGAGGGGCCGAGCTTCACCATGAGTGTCGGCGGCGCGTGCGGGCTGCTGATCGCTAACATGGGCCTCGACCGGAGCGAGCAGCAACTGAGCGACGCCACCGGCGTCGCGGCCAAGTGCGGCGCCTACGCCGACAACAGCGCGCTCGCGAGGGGCCTGACCTACGTCGCGTCGAAGTTCAACTTCGAGCAGGGCAAGTCGTACTTCTACAACTACTACGGCCTCGAGCGGCTCGGGCGACTGTCCGGTCAGCGGTTCATTGGCAAGTACGACTGGTACCGCGAGGGGTGCGAGAAACTCCTCAAACTCCAGCAGATCGACGGCTCCTTCACCTACACCTCGGAAGCGCCGGGCATCGACAAAGGGTACCCCACCATCACCACCGCGTTCGCGCTCCTGTACCTGTCGAAGGGGCGCACGCCCGTGCTGGTGAGCAAGTTCGCGTGGGGCCGCACGGCCGACCGGGACCCGGCCGACAAGGGGCCGCTGCTGCTGGTCGAGCGCAACCCGGACGGCGCCCTGACCGACGCCCCGAACTGGAACCGGAAGCACAACGACTGCCGCAACATGGTCGAGTTCGCGCAGCGCGAGATCTTCGACGGCGCCCCGCTGTCCTGGCAGGTGTACGACATGCGGCTGCAGAACCTCGACACCAAGCAGAAGATCGACTCCGAGGTCGGGCTCCTGCTGCAGTCGCCGCTGGTCTACCTGAACGGGCACGGGCCGATGCCGTTCGTGACGCGGCCCACCGACACCGCGCTGGCGGTGCCGGAGCAGATCCTCAAGCGGTACGTCGAGGAGGGCGGCTTCCTGCTCGGCGAAGCGTGCTGTGGGGACAACGAGTTCGCCGGGTCGTTCGAAAAACTGCTCGCGCGTATGTTCCCGGGCAGCACGCTCAAGAAACTGCCGCCGGACCACGCCATCTGGACCATGTTCCCCGGCGTGAGCCCGGGCGACTTCCCGGACTTGATGTACATGGACCGCGGGTGCCGCACGGTCGCCGTTTTCAGCCCCGGTCCGCTGGCGGGGTACTGGGAAGAGCGGCGGTTCATTCCGGCGAACCCCCGCGACCCGAAGAACCGCGGCGAGAAGGCGTTCTGCCTCTCGCGCAACATCATCGCATACGCTACCGGGATGGAGTTGCCCAAGCCGAAGCTCACGAAGACGAACATCGTCACGCCGGAGAAGGGCATCGCGCGGAGCAAGTTCCGGGCGCTCCAGCTGAAGTACATCAGCGACGCGACCGTGCAGCAACCGCCGGCGTCGGACGCGCTCCGCAACCTGATGTCGTACCTGGGCCAGCACGCGAAGCTCGACGTCGCGCTGACGAGCGAGGTGCTGACGCCCACGGACCCGGCGCTGACAAAGTACAAGTTCATGTACCTGCACGGCCGCAAGCCGATCGCGCTCACCCCTGACGAAGCGGACAACCTTAGGGCGAACCTCCAGACCGGAGGGCTGCTCCTGGCGGACGCCGCCTGCGGGCTGGACGTCAAACAGTGGCGGGCGTTCGACCAGTCCTTCCGCGACGCGATGGCGAAAATGTTCCCCGATGTGAAGTTGGTGCCGGTGCCGCCGGGCGACCCGCTGTTCAAACTGGCTGCGCAGTCGGGCCTTGACCTGAGTACGGTGAAGTGCCGCCGCGAGACCCCTGATGGCACCGGCGCAGAAAAGGAACTCCGCAGTTACCCGGTGGCGCTCGAAGGTATCAAGATCGACGGCCGCTGGGTGGTGGTGTACAGCAAGTACGACATCGGCTGCGCGATCGAGGGCCACAAGGCCGCGGACTGCCTCGGGCACGACAAGGAGAGCGCCCTGCGCATCGCCAGTGCCATCGTTTTGTACTCGCTGCGGCGGTAACCTGCACGGCGAGGGCCCGCGAACTTCACTCGAAGGCCCCGCACCCATCCTGACGATGATCCCCCCACGACGGCGCGCGGTACGGCGGCGGGGTTCGGGTTCACGAGCGGGGCTGCCGGCCTACTGGCCGCGTATGCGCTTGATGTTGAGAACCCGAATGCGTGGTGCTGTCGGGGCCGAGCGCGATCGTTTGTGGAGCTAAGAGCGGTTTGCGTGGGCGTGCAACGCGAGCCACACGGTCGGGCACGCGGGGTCGGTCCACTCAACGCGGTGCCGCACGCGGGCCGCGAGGAACACCCAATCGCCCGGCTTCAACTCACGCGGGGCCGGTTCGCCCTCGATAAGCAACCCTGCGGCGCCCGTCAGCAGCACAACCCACTCGTCGCTCGGCTGGTCGAACCACTCGCTCGCGGCCGTCGCGTGGCCCCACGAGGTGATGCGCTCCACCTTCCATCCGCCACGCTCAGCGAGTACGTCTAACACCTCGTCCGCCGGAGGCGCAGGCGGGATGCCGGCGAACAGGTTGCCACTCGGAACGTTCATCGCCTCGCCTCGCCTCGCCTCGCTTTGCCCGGGACAGGGACGGCTTGACCACTCGGCTTCCAATGCTGGCCACTGAATCGCGGTCGTGTGGCGAATGTTTACGAACGGGCAACTCCCACCGCCACGGTAGGTTGTCGGTGCTGCACGGTATCATCATTTTCGACCTGCGGTTAAGCCGAAGGACAACCTCGGTTACGAGGAGAGCAATAAGCAGAAGGCGGCTCGCGCGTCAGCCATTTGCACCGGGGGTAGCGATCGGCTTGGCGTGCTGGGTCGCATCCGTCCGCTGCTGGATGGCATGGATGTATCTCTGCTCGGCACAGTGCTTGCGAATTACTGGGTCGCGTGAATAGGTGTGATGAATCTTGCCATCGGCCTCTCCACGTAAAACGCGATCGAGTGGGCAAGCGGCGATCGCGCCATCTACCAACTCGACCTCGCCTACCGTTAGCAGCCTCGAATGAGACGATGAAATCAATTGACGCTGTGTTCGCGAGCCGCCAGGCTGGCCCCTCTTGGCGCTAGCTACGGGCGCGCCAAATCTTGGGCTGGGTGAAGGGCGTCCGGGCGGCGAGGTAATGCTCGACGCGGGCGACCGTATTGTGGCGGGAAAGTACTCGTATTCGTACTTCTACACCGGTGGCCCGCGTAAAGCGGCGCGCCGACACCTGCGAGCCCTCTGCAACAGAGAGTTCGGTGTGGACCGCGCGGGCGGCACGCTCGATACCTGATTCAAGCGGTTCTCGAACTCATGACAGACGCTTCGCAGCACCACCCTGCCGCACCCCAAACCCGAACCAACCCGGTGTGGCGCGCCGCCCTGCTCGGCGGGCTGGCCGGTGGGCTGTTCGCGTTCGGGCTCGCTCGGGCCTTCCCTCCGACGCCGAAACCGGTGCCGGTCCCACCGCCGAGCGAAGCGAAGAGGTTCGCGGACCAGGTGATCGGCCGTCTGAAGGAGGGGCGGACCGACGACTTCCTCGCGTACGTCCGGCCGGCGTTCGCCCAGGTCGGCGACGAGCAGTTCGCCCGGTTCCGGCAGGGCGTGATCGACACCCGCACCAACGCGGTGCGGGCGTACGGCCCGTCACGCGACTTCGAGTTCTGTCGCGAGACCCCGATAGGCCCGTCCCTGGTGCGGGTCGCGTACCTCGAAAAGCACCCCGGCGGGTGCGTGTTGTGGGCGCTTGTGGTGTACGACGCGCCAGACGGGTGGCAGGTGAGCGCGCTGAGCTATCAGGCGTCCGAATCCGGGTTCAGTCTGCTCCACTAGGAGACTTCGATGCGTTTCCTCTCGTTCGCCGCGGTGCTGTGCCTCGCGCCGGCCGCGCCCGCCGCGAAGCCGAACGTGCTGCTCGTTCTCGCCGACGACCAGCGCTTTGATACCATCGCCGCGCTCGGCAACAAAGAGATTCACACGCCCAATCTGGACAAGCTCGCGGGCCGCGGGTTCCACTTCACGAACGCGTACTGCCAGGGGAGCATGGTGCCCGCCGTGTGCGCGCCGAGCCGCACCATGATCCTCACCGGGCGCTCGCTGTTCCGCATCCCGAACCCGCAGGCGAAGACCTACGACGGCCCCACGCTGCCGGCCATGTTCGAAGGGGCGGGTTACGTCACCCTGCACGTCGGCAAGCCCGGGAACTCGTTCCGCGTCGCACACCAGAGGTTCGGCAAGAACGTCGAGATCGCCCACCAGAACGCGCCCACCGCGGCGAAGTGCGCCGATGCAGTCATCGACTTCGTCAAGAACCACGACGACAAGAAGCCGTTCTTCGTGTACCTCGCGCCGTCGGTTCCGCACGACCCGCGAGTGGCCCCGCCGCAGTTTCACAAGCTCTACGACCCGGCGAAGCTCACGCTCTCGAAGAATTTCATGCCGAAGCACCCGTTCGACAACGGCGAGCTTGCGGTGCGCGACGAGAAACTGGCCCCGGTGCCGCGCACCGAAGACGACATGCGGCGCCACCTGGCAGACTACTACGCGTGCATCTCCGCCCTCGACCACGAACTCGGACGCATCCTTTCTGCTGTTGAGGCCGCGAAATCAGCGGACAAGACCGTCGTCATTTTCACGAGCGATCAGGGCCTTGCGGTCGGCGGGCGCCACGGGCTGATGGGTAAGCAGAACCTGTACGAGCACTTCAAGTCGCCGCTCGTCCTCGCCGGACCTGGAGTTCCCAAGGGCAGGTCGGACGCGTTGGTGTACCTGTTCGACTTGTTCCCGACCCTCTGCTCCCTCGCAGATGCAGAGGTTCCGAAAGGCGCGGAAGGCAAGTCGCTTGTGCCCGTGATGACCGGCAAGGAGGTAAAGACGCGCGAACACCTGTTCGCCGCGTACAAAGACGTGCAGCGGATGGTGCGCGACTCGCAATGGAAGCTCGTCTGGTATCCGAAGGTCGGCCGCTTCCAACTGTTTGACCTGGGTGACGATCCGGACGAGGTGAAAGACCTGTCGGGCGACAAAGCGCACGCGAAGAAGCTCGACGAAATGAAGGCGCTACTGATCCGCGAACAGAAAGCGTGGGGCGACACCGCCCCGCTGCTGAAATAACCCACACCGGAGTTACCCAGATGAGACCTTTCCTCTCCCTCGCCGCGCTCGCGCTG
>JBJSXS010000887.1:0-3834 GCA_046086545.1 Gemmata sp. | reverse complement strand
CGCCAGCGCCGCCAGCGCCGCCGCCGCGACCCACTCGGGCGCTCCGGCCTGCGGGCGCCGGCCGGCCGCGAGCCCGCCCGCGGCCGCGGCCAGCGCGGCCCACAGCCACGGGTTCCGTACCCACACGGGCACGTGCGCGCGGCCGAACGCCCACACCGGCCCGGCCCCCCGTGCCGCCAGGACCGCCCACGGCGCCATGCACTGGAGCAGGTAGTGGTGGTGCTTCCCGTCGGACAGCGAGAACACCAGCGGCGGCAGGACCGCCCAGCACCACAGGAACCGCTCCGGCCCCGGGCCGGCCAGCGCCGCCTTGCGGGACTGCCACAGCCCGACCAGCGCGGGCACCGCCCACGGCAGCAGCACGAACGGCACGTTCACCGCGTAGTACCACCACGGCTCCCGCAGGTACCCCTTGTTCAGCCGGTTGAAGTAGTGCTCGCGCCACAGCGTCAGGAGGTCCGGGTACTGGCTCACGACCGTCGCCGGCCACGCCAGCGCCACCGCCGCGGCCGCGAGCCAGCCCCACAGCCACACGTACCGCTTCGTCTGGCCCCACGAGCGGTTCCACAGCAGGTACCCGGCGACCGGCAGCCCGGCCATCACGGTGCCGAAGATCACCCCTTTGGCGAGGTTGGTGGCCCCAATCAGTGCGAAGAACCAGAGCACCGCGGCCGGGCGCGGCCCGACGAACGAGCCGCACTCGCCGGCGCGCGCGGCCCGTGGGCCGAACTCCAGGTGGGCGAACGCCGCGACCGCCGCGGTCACGATCAGACACAGGAAGATGTCCGCCTCGGGGTTGCTCGCGTACGCGTAGAACTCGTGCATGGTGGCGAACAGGGCGCCCGCGGCCAGCCCGGTGGGCCGCCCGTACAGCCGCGCCGCGGTGCCCGCCACTAGCAGTACGACGGGTACCGCGACGAGCACCGCGGCCAGTCGGGCCACCGCGTCGTTGGCGGACGTGCCGGCGACCGCGTACACGGCGCAGATGGCCCACGCCGACACCGGCGGGCGCTCCAGCCACGGCTCGCCGCCCACGCGCGGCACCAGCCAGTCGCCCACGGCCAGCATTTCTCGGCTGTTCTGGGCCACTACCGATTCGTGCCCGGTGAGCGTCTTGGCGAACAGCGCGCAGAACAGGAAAAGCGCGAAACTGCCCGCACCGAGCAGCATGTAGTCGCG
The DNA here is from genome assembly GCA_046086545.1 of Gemmata sp. Classification (GTDB taxonomy): domain Bacteria; phylum Planctomycetota; class Planctomycetia; order Gemmatales; family Gemmataceae; genus Gemmata. The sequence goes on along the minus strand of JBJSXS010000887.1, from coordinate 2,655 downwards.
TCGGGTCAGTGCGGGTGCGGCCGGGGCGAGTTCGGGCATGGGGCACTCCTTTACCTGCCGGTGCGAGCACGGGCGGGGTGTCCGCCCCCCCCCCGGGCCGTCCTCCATCATGAAGCGGCACGCGGGGCCGGCCGCCGCACCCCGAAATTGGCGCGGTGCGGCCCGCCCCGCCCCCGCCGCCTGTTTTATCGTGCCGATCTTGCCCATTTTCGCGAGGCCGGACAACCGCAACTTCCGGTGCGACCGCTCCAAATGGCATTCGGCCTCAAGGCGCGGGTCCGGTCGTGCCGATTGTTCCGTGCAGCAGGACGACGTGCGTTGTCCGGGTCGGGAGCGGTGTATCGGGGGATGCCCGCGGCCCGTACTCGGGGTGCCGAATCAGGGGGAGTGCTCGGCCGGTGGCCGCCTCGTCCCGCCACGATTGCCGAGCAGGAGCGTGCCATGCGCAAGGGACTGTTGGGATCGATCGCGGCCCTGGCCGCGGGGGCGGGGGTCGCCTGGGGGCAGCAGCCCGCGGGCCCGGGTGGCGCGCCGGCCTGCGCGCCCGTGGTGGCGCCCGAAGCGCCGCTGCCGCCCATCGGCGGCCCGCCGACGTTCGGCGGGTTCCCGTCGCACGCGATTCCGGGCAACGCCGGGTTTGCGCCGGCGCCGGTGATCCTGCCGCCGGGCAACTACGGCCCGCCCAACGACCCGCTGGGCCTCGGCCCGGTGGGCGGGTTCGGGCCGCCGCCCGGTCCCATGTACCCGGTGCCCGGGCCGTACGCGGCCCAGTCGTTCCAGCCGTCCCCGCCGATGCCGGACGTGGGCGGGATGGGCGGCGGCAGCGGCAGCGGCGGCGGGCTCGGGTACGGCTCCGCCCCCCGCTGGTGGGTCGAGGGGGAGTACCTGCTGTGGTTCAACAGCAAACAGCCGATCCCCACGCCGATTTTGAGCACCAGCGCGCCGGCCGACGCCGGGCTGCTCGGGGCCGCCAGCACCACCGTGCTGGTCGGCACCCGGGAGGTGGACTTCGGCCTGGTCAACGGGTTCCGGCTGAGTGCCGGGTTCTTCGGTGACGCGGACCGCCGGTTCGGGTTCAACCTGACCGGGTTCTCGACCGAGCAGAAGGCCAACTTCCAGAGGTTCGGCGGGGCGCAGAACAGCATCGGCATCCCGCTGCTGGCCCGCCCGTTCATCGACACGGTGACCGGGGCGCCGAGCAGCGTGGTGCTGTCCGGTCCCGACTTCGGCCCGTCCGGGGCGGTGTTCAGCACCCGCTCCCAGACGTACAGCATCGAGCCGTCGGCCGTCTGGAACCTGTACCGGTCCGGGCCGGGCAGCCGGCTGGTGTGGTCGATGGACTTCCTGGCCGGTTACCGGTACCTGGAGCTGAAGGAGCAGCTCGGCCTCGACACCCGCACCACCTTCAACGGGCAACTGTTCCCGCCGGTGTTCTCGGTCGGGCAGTTCGGGGTCATCACCCAGCTGAACTCCACCACCCCGATCCCGGCCCAGACCACCTTCGGCGGGGTGAACGTGGTGGGGCCGTCGGCGGTCATCGACACCCGCGACAACATCCGGGTGCGGAACAAGTTCAACATGGCGTCGTTCGCGCTCCGCACCGAGGCCCGGTACGGGATGGTCACCGCCAACTGGTTCACCAAGATCGGGGTCGGCACCCTGAACGAGCGGATGGAAGTGTTCGGCGGCGGCGCGCTGTCCGACCCGAGCGGCCAGTCCGGGTCGCAGTTCGGGGCCAACCCGGGCGGCATCCCGCTCGGCGGCCCGGTGCCCGGGCGCACCAACGGCACCGCCTACGGCGGGCTGCTGTTCACCAACGGGCAGATCGGCACGTTCGACCAGAACCGGTTCACGTTCGTGCCCGAGGTCGGCGGCAACATCGGCATCGCCCTGACCCGCGGGCTCACCGGGTTCATCGGCTGGAACGTCCTGTACATGCCCGACGTGATCCGCCCGGGCAACCAGATCAACCCGTTCCTGAACAGTGCTGCGGTCCCGTTCAGCCCGAACTACGGAGCCGCCGCCGCCCGCACCGGGTTCGTCCGGTTCGTCGAGAGCGACTACTGGATCGGCGGCCTCAACCTCGGGCTGACGCTCAAGTACTAAGCCCGCTGAAGGGGGAAGGCGGCAGGCGGATGGCGGAATAGAACACCGGGGGAGACGGGGCACGCGCCCGCTTCCGGTGTCCTGTTCCGCCCTCCGCCTTCCGCCGTCCGCCATTATGACAAACGTGTTGAAGTTGGGCCTGCCCGCCGGGTCGCTCCAGGAAGCGACCGCCGACCTGTTCCGCAAGGCCGGGTACAAGATCGCGTTCCCGTCTCGCAGTTACTACCCGACCATCGACGACCCCGAACTGCACTGCACCCTGATCCGCGCGCAGGAGATGGGCCGGTACGTCGCCGACGGGTCCCTCGACTGCGGGCTGACCGGGCACGACTGGATCGTCGAGAGCGACGCGCACGTCACCGAGCTCTCCGAACTGGTGTTCAGCAAGGTGAGCCGCCGCCCGGTGCGGTGGGTGCTCGCGGTGCCCAACGACTCGCCCGTTCAGGGGCCGAAAGACCTCCAGGGCAAGCGCATCGCGACGGAGGTGGTGAACATCACCCGCAAGTGGCTCGCGTCGCACGGGGTGACCGCACAGGTGGAGTTCAGTTG
>JBJSXS010000886.1:0-5996 GCA_046086545.1 Gemmata sp. | reverse complement strand
CTGGTTGTCGGCCGGCTCGCCGTCACCATCTCCAACGTGCTGCGCGGCAAGCACAAGCCGACCTACACCCCGCACTGCGACACCGGCGACTTCGTCGTCGTGGTGAACGCCGAGAAGGTGCAGTTCACCGGCAGCAAGTGGGAGCAGAAGGAGTACCAGGACTACTCCCACTACGCCGGCGGCCAGAAGATCACCTCCGCCAAGGAGATGCTCGCCAAGAAGCCCGAGGAGATCATCCGCCGTGCCGTCAAGCGGATGATGCCCCGCGGCCCGCTCGGCTACAAGCAGCTCACCAAGCTCAAAGTTTACGCCGGCAACCAGCACCCGCACCAGGCCCAACAGCCGACCGAACTGAAACTGAAATAGCCAGGAGTCAGGAAACAGGACACACGGGTCGGAATCGTGCCCCTGTCTGCCGCTGTTTCTGTCCGCCTCCTGACCCCTAATTCCTGACTCCTGGAAGACGCAATGGCCGACAAGAAGCCCGCAAAGGCCGCCCCGAAGGGCCACCGCACCTACTACATCGGCACCGGCCGGCGCAAGACCGCCGTCGCCCGCGTGCGCGTCACCGATGGCAAGGGCCAGGTGCTCATAAACGGCAAGCCGCTCAACGACTACTTCCACGAGGACAAGGACCGGGCCGCGGTCCTCGGGCCGCTCAAGGTCACCGATCAGGTGTCGCGGGTCGATGTGTTCGCCTGCATCAAGGGCGGCGGCATCACCGGGCAGGCCGGGGCTCTGTCGCAGGGCCTCGCCCGCGCCATCAAGACGATGTTCAGCCCGACCGAAGAGCAGAAGTCTCGCGTGTTCGGCACCACCACGATCATCAAGACCCTGCGTGACCAGAAGAAGGAGCAGGCCCGGGCAAAGGCGATCGCGCCGAAGGTCCCGGCGCCCGCCGCACCGACCGCCGACGCCGCGACCCCGCTGATTCCGGGCACCGCGCCGGCGGCCCCCTCCCCGGCCGACGTCGCCGGCGGCATGGTGAAGAAGCTCCGCGACTCCGGCTACCTCACCCGCGACGCCCGCATGAAGGAGCGGAAGAAGTACGGGCTCCGTGGCGCCCGTCGCGGCACCCAGTTCTCGAAGCGGTAACCGCTTCGGACTCAAGAGCGGAAAAGGGAAGACCAACTCCGGGTCTTCCCTTTTTCACTTCTCGCGTTTCACTCTTCATTCCGACAGCAGTCGGGCGTTTCCCCAGTTCACGTCTGCCTGGACGTCACCGGCCGGGCCGAAGTCGATCACCAGAACCAACTCTTTTGCACCCTTCAACTCTACGCTGATGGCGCGCGCGTCTCCGGCCGCAAGCGTCTTCAGGTCGGGTAGCGGCACCTCCTTGCCGTCCACGAGCAGGCGCACGGCCGCGCGGCCGCGTTTGCCCGAAACCGCGTCCAGCCCCACAACCGCCTCGAACCGGGTGAACTTACCCGCGAGGTCGTAGGCGAGGGTCGTCTTCGGGTGCGTGCCGAGCCCACGGTCGAACGTGTTCTCCGCGCCACCCGCGAGAAGGCGCAGCGGTTGCCCGCGCACGGTCCGGTCGGGGGCCCACGGCCACCCGTCGCCGAGAAACCCCACGGTTTCCGCCCTCTTGGGCTTCAGGTCCGCGAGGTACGTCGCGGGGCCTTGCAGCACATCGAGCGCGACGAGGTCGGTGAGCCGCACCGTGACCGGCGGCCCGACCACCGCCTTACACAGGAGAGCGTCGCCCTTGACGTTTACCTCGCTCGCGGCGAACCGGGCGCCGTCCGCGAGGACGAGGTGCGCGAACGCCTCTTTTGGCTTCCGCGGCCTGACGAACCGCGGGTTGAACCCGATGGCCGTGAGGTCGGCGAGTGGCACCTCGCGCGCCGCGCCGCCATCGGGGGTGAACTTCACGCCCGTGTCGGTGAACGCGGTGAGGGACCCGCGGGCCGTGTCACCGTTGCGGTACAGGAGCACGTCGCGCGTGGGGGTGCCGGCGAGCCACACGTACCTGGCCGGGTCGGGTGGGGTGTCGGCCGGGGGCGGGCGCAGCCAGACCGCGGCCACCGCGTCGAGCGCGAGCGGCCCGTCCTCGCCGCTGCTGGCGTGCGTGAACCGGAGCGCCTTGGTGTCGCCCCCGCTGACGCGCCCGGGCACGCGGTCGCCGGCAGCGGTGATGACGTGGGCGCCCGCGGGAGGCGGCGGGAGCGCGGCACCAACCTGCCGCACGCTAACCACGCTCGGAACGGCCTTCTCACCGTCCGCGGTCTTCACCCGCGCACCGGCGACGAGCGACAGCGCGCCGAGTGTGCCGGTCGCGCGGGCCCCTGCCCCGCTTACGGCGAACTGCGGTTCCGGCGGCGCGGACACCGCAAGTGCGAGAACGAGCGGCACCATCGTGCGACTCCAGCGGCGCAGAGAGAACTTCCCGTTGGTCCGGTGTGTCCGGTGCTGTATAAGTTACTCAAGAGGCACTCAATTGTGGTAATGCTTCTGCAATGTGAGCGCGTAGTTGACGCCTCGACCAGTTCGACGTAAAGCCCTCGTAGCTCAGGGGATAGAGCGAGTGTTTCCTAAACACTAGGTCACAGGTTCAATTCCTGTCGAGGGTACTTTCTCCTCACGTTCTGTCGTTAAGCGTCGGTCCCGGAGGGACCATGTGCCGCCCGCAAGGACAAGGCACATGGTCCCTCCGGGACCGAGCTTAACCGGCGGCGATACGCTCACTTGTGGAACTTGCCGAACAGCTTCCCGTGGCCGTGCCCGTGCCCGTGGCCAACTCCGACAGCGCCGCTCGACTCCGGGAAAACCATAGTGAACGAGCCGTGCTGCCGCGACAGGCCGTCGGTGCCGCCGAGCAGCCAGTGACCGGTGTCATAGGGGTAGTAGCCGTATACGCCGACCGCCACCCCGCCGCTCTTGTAGAACGGGATCGCCGGCCCGGGCGGTGCGCCCGGGGGCACGAACACGTTCGGCGCCGGCGCGCCCACCGGGGGCGCGGCGAGGAACGGTTGCACACCGACCGGCGGTTCCAGCGGCGGCGGGGTTGAGGGCGGGTACGCAGGCGGCGGCTGAGCGCCGGCCGACAGGCCGAGCGCCGCCACCAGCACGGCGGAAAGAACCAAGCGCTTCATTGTGGTGCGTCCTCGCGGGTGCGGTGCAGCGGACGCCTCCAGTTTGCGCGCGGGGGGAAATGCGAGCGACCCCGATTCCGCAGCCGCGGCGCACTCACGGGCGGGCGCGCCCCGCGAGCCGGCACCACCGGCAGAACCCGCGCTAGTCGAGCAGTTTCTCGATCGGCTTGTTGTCGTCGAGCAGGTAGGTGGGCCGCCCGGTGAAGTCCGGCAGCGCGGTTTGCAGGTCAATGCCGAGGACGGTGTAGATGGTCGCGATCACGTTCTGGAAGGTGGTGCGCCCGCTCCTGGCTCGCTCGCCGCGCCCGTCCGTCTCCCCGATCACCTGGCCCATCCTCAGCCCGCCGCCGTAGAACACCGCGCAGCCGGCGTCGGCCCAGTGCTCGCGCCCCGGCCCCGGTTGCGTGATCTTCGGCGTGCGCCCGAACTCGCCCAGCACGACCACCAGTACGTCGTCCGAGAGGCCCCGCGCCTCGAGGTCTTCGACCAGCGCGCAGACGCTCTGATCCATGAGCGGGACGATGTGCTTGAGGGCGTGGAAGATGTCGGCCTGGGGGCCGCTGTGGTGGTCCCACGACCCGGCCCGCAGCGTGACCACGCGCGCCCCGGCCTCGACCAGCCGCCGGGCCAGCACAAACGGCTTCGCGTCCCACGGGTAGAAGATGTCCTTCACCGTCTGGTGCGGGTACCTGCCGGACCCGTACCGGGCGATATTCTTCACCGGCTCCTTGCTCAAATCGAACGCGTCGCGCACCTTCGTTGACGTGATAATGTCGAGCGCCCGGGCCTGGAACTGATCCATGCCGCGTATGGAATCGACGCGGTCAATGTCGCGCCGCAGCGTGTCGAACGACCTGAGCAGTTCCTTGCGGTCGGCGAGGGCGTCGAGCGACCTCACCGGCGCGAGGTCGTCGACCGCGTTGCCGAACGGCCGGAATGGGGCGTGGTCCGAGCCGGCGTAGTACGGTTTCTCGAACTCGAACTGGTCGGTGGTCGGCCGGTTCAGGCTCACGTAGGGCGGGAGCAGCGACCGCCCGCCGGCGAGCTTGCTCGCCACCGACCCGAACGCCGGGCGCTTGCCCGCGGCGCGCGGCAGCCCGCTGTACACCTCGCTCAGAAAGTGGTCGTTCTCGACCGACTGGACGCCGCGCAAGAGCGCGAGCCGGTCCATGAGCCGCGCCTGCCGGGGCAGTAGTTGGGTGAACTTCACTCCCGGGAGCGTGGTCGCGACGGGCCCGAACGGCCCCTTCACTTCCGCGGGCGCGTCCGGCTTCGGGTCCCACATGTCGATGTGGCTCGGCCCGCCGTCGAGGACGACGTAGATGACCGACTTCGGCCGCGCCGCGGCGGCACCCGCCATCGCCTCGTGGCGCAGCAGCGCGGGGAGCGTGACGCCCGCCGCTCCGAGCCCGCCGACGCGGACGAACTCGCGGCGGCTCATCTGTCCGATGCTGAACACGTTGAACCTCTGCGACGGGCGCGTGCGGCGCGTGCGGCGGGCCCACGTTGAGAGTGGCCGACGCCACCCCACCTGTCAAGTGCGTAGCGGGCGGGCCACCGCGCCGACCGTTGGCAGACACGCGGTTCCGCAGGTGGGGCAGTGGGCGACGAACGGGGCCAGCAGGTGCGCCGGGGTGTCCGCGTCGCCGGTGAGGAACGCGGCCGGGTAGCCGGCAAACACCTCGGCGCGGAACCGCAGCCACGCCTTCAGGTCGGCCGGGAAGGTGTCGGGGAGCCGCCCGCCTACGCGCAGCACGTGCTTGCCGAACACGAGCGCGCGGCCGGTCGGGTCGAGGCGAACGTCGGCAGCGGGGTCCGGCGCCAGCGCGCCGCCCACCGACACGCCGCCGAGCGCGACCAGGACGGGACCGAGTTCGGCCTCCGCTTCAGGCGCCGTGTCGCACACCAGCAGCACACCGGGTTCGTGCGCGAGCAGCCGGCCCGCGGTGGCGGGCGCTGCGGCCGCCAGTTCGAACACCGTTCGTGCGGCGCCCACCCGCCCCCACGGGCGCGCCCGCCGGCTGGCCCAAACGCCGTACATCAGCGCGACATGGTTCGGCGAGATCAGCACCGCCGCAGCGAAGTGTGGGGCCGCGGCGCACAGGTCGAGTACCGCACGGGGGGCGAGTCCCGCTTCGAACGCGGCCGCGAGCAGCAGCACCCGCAACCGGGCGCGCTCGGCCGCGTCTCGCGGGGCGCCGAAATAGGCCGCGAGGAGGTGTTCGGCGAAGTCGGCCGGGTGCTGCCCGCGGAACACCGGCGCGACCAGTTCGGCCACGCCCGCGGCCCGGTCCCGCCCGAACCGCCCGCTGTCGTCCATCTGGAGCGCGAGTGCGGCGGCCCACAAGTGCCGCTCGGCGGGGTTCGCGCGGGCGCGATGGACCAGCGCGTTGAGGGCGCTCGCGCGCTCCAGCGGGTCGCCGCGGCCGACGCTGGCGGCGCACAGGCGCGTGAGGAACCGCGCCCCGTCGCGGCGGCCGGCGAGCCGCGGCGCGAGCTTCCTCCACGCCGCGTCAACGGCCGCGTCGTCGGGCGCGTGCTTCGGCTTCAGCAGCACGCGCACGAGAGCGTAAGCGGCCGCTGACAGAAGCACCGCCGGCCGCGCGGGGCAAACGAGCGCGAACAGCACCAGCGCGGCGGCGGCCGCGGCCGTCGCGCGGACGCGCGGCGCGGCCGGTCCCGGCGCCGTCGCAACGAGCCCGTCGCCCGCGAGCCGCCCGCGGGCCAAGGCGAGCGGCGGCAGCCGCTCGACCGCGGGCGGCACGTCGGCGAGGCACTTCGGGCATACTGCCGTGCCCCGCTCGCGCGCGTCGCGGCACAGCGGGGCCAGTTCGTCCTCGGTCGCGGCCTCCGCGGCCCACGCCCCGATGGCGCGCGTGCCGCCCAGCGCCGCGACCCGGT
>JBJSXS010000885.1:0-4214 GCA_046086545.1 Gemmata sp. | reverse complement strand
ACGCTCTTCTGATCGCCCCCCAAGGGGCCCTACTTCCCCCCGGTGCTCGTGGGCGCGTGAGGCGTTCCTCCCACCGCGGCGGGTTTGTCCGGCGCGGCGCGGTCCGACAGCCGCGGCGCGGTGTTCAACTCGGTCGGTGAGCGTTTCCGCTTGGAGAGCGCGATGGCGACGGTTGCGTGCCCGGGGTGCGGGCTGCCGCGGGCCGAAGCGGAGGTCCGGAACGAGTGCCCGGTGTGCCAGGCGGCGCCGGCGTTCGTGCCCCCGGCCCCGCCCCGGCGCGCGCGGCCCGCGGACCCCGACCCGACCGCCGGCCTGCCCGCCGACGCGAGCGAGCTCGGGGCCGCGCCCGCGGTGCGCCCGCCGGCCCGCGGCGGGCGGCTCGTACTGGGCGCGGTCCTGTTCGCGCTCGGCGGGTGCACCGGCGCCGCCGGCGTTCTGGCTTGGCAGGCCTTTGCCGAGAACCCGTCCAAACTCGCCGGGGCCGTGAAGACCCCGCACGACGCCGCGCCGGCGCCCCCGGCCTCGGAGGCCCCGAAGGTGCGCGGCCCGGCCGTCGCGCCGGTGCCGCACGAGCCGGCCGTCGCGCGGCCCGCGCCCGAACCCGCGCCGGCGCCGCGGGCGGTCGCAGCGGTGGCGGCGGCTCCGTCGTGGCAGGTGACCACCATCGACGTGGGCCAGCACCCGCCGGACGTGTACACGCTGCCGTTCCCGCTCAAGAGCGGGCAGCACGTCGTCCTGCGCGGCAAGGTGAAGGCTCTCAGGGTGTCGGCGCTGGATGCCGGGGCGATCCTCGACGCGTCCCAACTGGAAGTCGGATCGTTCACCATCAGCGGCAAGATCGACGCCGGGTCCACGCTCAAGGTGAACGCGCCCGGCGGCACCGTTCACATCGGGGGCAAGGTGGACGCCGGGTCGAGGGTCGAGGTCCACGCGCCCGGCGGGGAGGTGAAGTTCCTGTTCGCCACGACCGGCGCGAAGGAGGGGTCGAAAATCGACAACGGGGCGCGGGTGTCGATCACCGCCCGCACGGTCGAGTTCAAGGGCGACATCGGCGGCACCGGCACGAAGGTGTCGGTCGTGCTGACGCGCAACGCGTGGCTCAAGGTCGCGAGCGTGAGCGGCAAGGCGACGGTCGAGTACCAGTCGCAGGCCGGCGGATGGTCCCCACCGGACGTGGCCGTCGGCCCCGTCGGCCCCGACGCGACGTTCCGCAAAGCCGGGGAGTGAACCAGTCTTGTTGACCGGAGGGCCCGCGGGGACCGGGCGGGAGGACGATCGGGCACCGGCGCTTCACAACGCGCCTCTGGTTTCCGCTGCGGCCCCCGCGGGCTCCCCGGTCAACGGCTCCCGCCCTCACTTCTTCGCGGCGTGCAGCACGAGGTCGAACGTCGGGCGGGTGGTGCCGTCCTTGAACGTGACGCCGGCCCGCGAGTACGCGATGCGGTCCGGGTGCGCGGCGTCGCGCTCGAACCTGACCGACAACTGCACGACCCCGTGCTCCGCGAGCGTCTTCACCTCGCCGGGGTCGCACACGCCGTTGCCGTTCGCGTCGTGCCACAGCGCCAGCCCGTCTAGCTCCTTGCCGGTGAGGACGCCGTCGCGGTTGTCGTCGAGGGCCGCGAGCGCGTCGTACCCGGTCTCCCAGAACAGCCAGAAGGTGACGTTCCCGAACATCTGGAGCGCGGACGTCACCTTGCCGGTCCGCTTCGGGTCGTGGACCAGCCACGCGGCGTTGGAGTTGATCCACGTCCACTTCGCCCGCAGCCCGGTGCCGTCGGCGTCGAACGCGACCGCCGCGCCGCGCGCCTCGAGGTCCGTTGCGCTCAGGCCGTCCTTCAGGGGCACCGCGAGGGGCGTGACCGCGCGCGGCAGCTTCCGCAGGTGCGCCACGCGGTCGTTCAGGGCGGCGATCTCGTCCCTGTCCTTCTCCTTGTCTAGCAGCGGGATCAGGTAGCCCGCGACCTCGGGGGTGTACACCGCCGTGTCCGGCGTGATGCCCCTCAGGGTCTGGTCCTTCTTCCACCCGGCCTCGGCCGCCTTGCGGAGTTCCTTGACCGCCTCGGCCGTCTTGTCGGTCTGGGTGAGCAGCCAGGCGTACCCGAGCTGCGCGCGGGCGTCGTCCGGGGCGAGCTTGAGCGCGTCCTCGTACAGCTTGAGCGCCTTGTCGAGGTGCTCCTTCGCGGCCTTCAGCTTTTCCTTGTCGTCGGTCTTGGCGACGTTGCGGAACGGCACGATGGGCGCCTCGTACCCGAACCAGATCGCGTCCGGCTTGCGCTTGTCCACCGGCACCGCCTCGGACCGCAGCGAGTACGCCATCGCGTGCAGGCGCGCGAGGTTCAGCACCGCGCCCGCGTCCTTGGGGCTCTTCTTGATCGCCTCCTCCATGTTCTTGATCAGGCGCTCGACCGGCACGTTTTCGGTCTCGACCCGCAGGAAGATCGCGGGGGCCGACTGGGCGGCGGCCAGCACCGCGCCGAGCGCGGCCAGGAACGCGAAACGAACACGTGGCATGGGTTCTCCTCGAATGGGTGGGGCGAAACGGATGATACCCGCGCGCCCGGGGGCGTGTAAACTAGCGGCGAGTCCGCCGTCACCCCGGAGCCCCGTCATGCCGCTCTCCCGCCGCCAGTTCCTCGCCGCGTCCGCCGCCGTGCTCACGCCCCCGGCCCTGCGCCCGGGGCTCGCCATCGACCCGATCAAGCGCCCGGGCGACAAGCCGGACCTGAAGCTGTCCCTGGCCGCGTACAGCTTCCGCCAGGCGCTCGACCTGAAGAAGCCGACGATGACGCTGTTCGAGTTCATCGACTACGCGGCCGACCTGCCGCTCGACGCGGTCGAACTGACCTCGTACTACTGGGCCGAAACGACCGACGCCTACGCCGAGAAGCTGCGGCAGCACGCCGAGAAAAAGAAGCTCGCGATCTCCGGCGTGCCGGTCGGCAACAACTTCTGCCTGAAGGACGAGACCGCGTACAAGGCCGAGATCCAGAAGACGAAGGACTGGGTCGCGCGCGCCGGGAGGGCGGGCGCGAAGACCGTCCGCATCTTCGCGGGCAACCTGCCGAAGGGCGACACGCTGGCCGACGCGCAGAAGCGCGTGGTCGCGGCCATGAACCAGTGCTGCGAGGCCGCCGAGAGGCACGGCGTGCTGCTCGCGCTGGAGAACCACGGGGGCATCACCGACACGCCCGAACACCTGCTGGAGCTGGTCAAGCCGGTGAACAGCAAGTGGCTCGGGGTGAACATAGACACCGGCAACTTCAAGACCGCGGACCCCTACGCGGACATCGCGAAGATCGCCCCCTACGGCGTCGTGTCCCAGGTGAAGACCGAGGTGTACCCCGGCGGCAAGGTGCAGGAAGCGGACCTCGCGAAGGTGGTGAAGATTCTGAAGGGCGCGAACTTCCACGGCTACGTCGCGCTCGAGTACGAGGCGAAGGAGGACCCGAAGGTGGCCGTGCCAAAGTACGTCAAGGAGCTCCGCAAGCTGATCGGCGGGTGAGGCCCGTGCGACCGGTGAGACCGTCGCGCCGGCGGGCCGGCTCGTTGCCCGCCCCGGCCGGCCCCGGCTACTCGCCCAGCCCCAACGCGCTCAGGAGCAGCTCCTTCACCTGCGTCATGCCGACGCGGCCCGGCATCGTGCCGTGGCCGATGAGGACGGGCCGGTCGAGCGGGTCGGCCGCGGCGAGCCCGTGGCTCCCGCGAACGGTGCCCGCGTCCAGCGGCACCACGTCGAACGTCGTGCGGAACCCGAGCTTCTTCTGGAGCAAGCGGCGCGCCACCCGCAGCTTCGGGAACCGCAGGCTCGGGTCGAAGAACAGCTCGCACGGGTCGAACCCGGGCTTGTGGTGGATCGCGACCGCCCGCGCGTAGTCCGGCGCCACGGCGTCGTCGAGCCAGAACGGGTACGCGAACCACGCGTCCGGGTCCGCCAGCGCGACCAGCTCGCCGCTGCGGTAGTGGTCCAGCGCGATCGCCGCGCGCTCCTCGCCCCCGTAGAGGTGCGCCACCCCGGGGACCGCGGCGAGGGCCCCGCGCACCCGCGCCACGTCTCCGGGGTCGCGCACGTAGACGTGCGCGAGCTGGTGGTCGGCCACCGCGAACGCCCGCGAGCCGTACAGGTCCAGTTGCTCGCCGAACGGCCCGCGGCGCACCTCCAGCAGGCCCGCCGCGCGCAGCGCGCGGTTCGGCTGGATCGCGAGCGAGACGTCCTC
>JBJSXS010000884.1:0-6529 GCA_046086545.1 Gemmata sp. | reverse complement strand
GCCGGGCGCCGCAGGCTCGGGCGCGGCTCGATCACCTCGAGCGACCGGGCCACGGTGCTCAGCTCGTCCTCGTACCGCCTGGTCTCGGTGAGCGGCTCGTGCACGCAGTCCGCGACGAGGAACTCGGCCAGCATCCGCACCGACTCGTTCACGTCGGTCGCGGCCCGCTTGACCGTGTCCGAGGTCTTGTCGTCGATGGGCTTGTCGGGGTTGTACCCGCTCACGCCGGCCCGGGTGGTCACCACCATGTTCGTCTCGACCCGGTGCTGGCACGCGGGCACCAGCTTGCGGCCCGGGGTGAGCTTGCCGCGCTTCATGCTGGAGATGTGGACCGAGCACATGCGGCACACCGCCACCGGCGTGACGTGCCGCTGGTGGCACAGCACCGGGATGCGGGTGCGCAGGTCCTCCTCGGACCAGACGCCCTTCGCAACCAGTTCGGCCGCGGCGTCGTAAATGGTCGTGGTCCGCGGGATCAGGTGGCCGTCCGCGTCGCGGATCAGGTTCCCCTGCGAGTCGGTCTTGGGCACCGCGCGGGGGACGTCCACCGCGTACCCGTCGATGACGACCGTGACGATGGCCTTGAACCGCTCGTAGGTCTCCTTCTCGCGCCGCACGAGGACGTCGTTCTCGTCGCGGGCGAAGAGGGACTCCTCCTCGCGGCCCATGGCGTCCAGCTCGATGTCGGGGTCGGCAAAGTCGGGCATGGTATCGGCTCCGAACAGCCCGCCCCCGGCCCCTCCCTGCGGGGAGGGGAGCCAGCGGGCGGCTCCTCATGCGTGCGGTCGCGATGAACGGTCGTCGATTCCGCCCCCCCCTATCTCTGCAGGGAAGGGACCGGGGGCGAACTCTCGCCCCCCGCGGCTATTGCGGCTTCTTCTGCGCGTCGTCCAGGAAGTACGCCAGCGCGGTCGCCATCGGGATCGGGGCGACGTACCCGAGGCCGCAGATGGACGTGAGCTGGAGCGTCTTGGTGATCTCCTTCACGTCCCGCTTCACGCGCTCGGCCTCGTCGCCCACGACCGGCTTGCCCGCGTTCCGGCGCTGCAGCAGGTCGGTGCCGATCTGCACCAGCTTCTGGGACCCGAGCCGGCACGGGACGCACTTCCCGCACGACTCGTTGCGGTAGAACTCGGTGTAGTTCACGGCCTGGCTCAGGATGTCCACGTCGCCCGCGTAAACCGTGATGGCCGCGCCGAGCATCGCCTCCACCGGGAGCCGCAGCGCGCCGTTGAGGTGCCGGAAGAAGTTCAGGTCCAGGGGGATCTTGAGCAGGTCCAGTTCCTTCGCGCCGAGGGGCAGGTAGGAGCGCAGGAACCACTCCATGAAGTCGGCGTCCTGGTTCGAGCGCTCGCGGATCTTGGCGACCGCGTCGGCGCGCTTCTTCTCGTCGAACTTGGGGTCGACGGGGATCATCGCCGGCAGCAGGCCGCCCGACGGCCCGGACGCGGCGACCGCCCGCAGCGGCCCGTTGATGCCGCCGCAGTACCGCTCGCCGGTGAACAGCTCGCCGAGCGTGAGGCCGATGGCGACTTCGTACACGCCCGGGCGGGCCACGTCGCCGCTGACCGAGAACAGCCGGCGCCCGCCGAACTTGATCTTCGGGTCGGACTGCAGCCGCCACCCGCCCATCTCGTACTTGTCGCCGCCGAACAGCATGATGCCCGGCGCCCACGCGAGCGTCTCGACGTTGTTCACAACGGTCGGGCGGTCGCGCAGCCCGTTGGTGGTGAGCTCCGGCGGGCGGTTGCGCGGCTGCCCGCGGCGGTCCTCCATCGCCTCGATGAGTGCGGACTGCTCGCCGCAGATGTACCCGCCCGGGCTCTCGAACACCTCGACCGTGAAGTTGCGCCCGGAGCCGAACACGTTCTCCCCGCACGCGCCCAACTCCTCCGCGCGCTTGACCTCCGCCTTGAGGGCGTGGATCTGCTCGTGGTACTCGTGGCGCACGTAAATGTACCCGGCGCACCCGCCGGTCATCAGCCCGGCGAGGATCACGCCCTCGATCACCAGGTGCGGCATCCGCAGCAGGATTTCACGGTCCTTGAACGTGCCCGGCTCGCTCTCGTCGCCGTTGCACACCACGTACTTTTCGGTGCCCGGCTCGCGCCACACGTCGAGCCACTTCTGGTACGCCGGCGCGCCCGCGCCGCCCATGCCCAGGAGGTTCGCGGTCTTCAGCTCCCAGAGCAGCGGGTGGAACCGCTGGACGTAGGCCTCCAGGTCTTTGCCGCCCATCTCGCGCGGGGGGGGCACGATGGGCCGAATGAGCTTCGACAGGTAATCGGTGAACCGCTTGACGGCGCGATAGTCGCGGGGCCACCGCTGGCGCCCGTAGACGTCCAGCGACCAGCCGGCCGCGGGCAGCGGCGGGTGCCCGTTGTCGGACTTCGGGTCGGCCGGCACCTTGGTGTACCCGCGGTTCGTGTTGGTGTGCGGCTCGTACTGGGCGTCCGGGTCGCAGGCGGGGGGGGTGCGGTCCTCGGCCAGCGCGGTCAGCACCTGCTCCAGTTCGGCCCCGGACCGGTTGCAGTACACCCACGCGTGGACGTCCTCGGGCATGGGCCGCTTCTCGACCCACACGGCCGGGGCCCGGTCGCACCGCCCCAGACATGACGCGCCCTCGACGCAGATGTTCTTGCCGGTGCGCTCGGACAGTTCCGCGGCCAGCACCGGCAGGCCGGTCTTCTCGTTCAGCAGGGCCGCCGCGCCGCGGTGGTGGCAGGTGAGGTCGCGGCACACCTTCATGGTGACGTCCGGCGGGTTGGTCCGCTCGAGGACGAACCCGGGGAAGAAGCTGCTCACCTCTTCGAGCCGGTACAGCGGCACGTCGATCTCGCGCGCGAGTTCCTTCAACTCCCTGTCGGGGAGGCAGCCGAACCGGTTCTGAATGTCGCGGAGCCGCTGAACGATCATCGCTGTTTCCTGAACGGCGGTTGTCAGTTCTCGGTTGTCGGTGATGCGCGGGCAGTAACTGGGGGGGGCGGCGCGGCGGCTCCGGACCGCCAGCCGCCGACCTGGCGCCGCCGACCTCCCGCTACTTCGATCCCTTCACGCTGCCGTCGAGCCACTCGGTGAGCGAGAGCGGCTTGGCGGTGTCCCGGGCGGCCGCGCCGCGGCCCTGCAGCGGCTGGTCGCCGTTGTGGTACCGGTGGCAGTCGGTGCAGGCGTGCCGCGCTCCGCCGCCCACGATCTCCTTGCCGTCCGCCTTGAACTTCACCTCGGTGCCGGCCGGCGAGTGGCACGTGCGGCACGTGTCCACGCCGACGATCTGCACCGGCTCCGGCTTGTCGGCCTCTACCGGCGAGACGTACTCGCCCTTCTCCTTGATGCCGGGGTGGCAGGTGGCGCAGGTGGCCCCCCGGTGGCTCGCGTGGTTGAACTTGGCGTGCTTGAACCACACGGTGCGGTCGGGCACCGCGGCCACCTTGGGCTTGCCCTCGCCGGCGGTCATCGTGTGGCACTTGGCGCAGTTGCCGCTGAACAGGACGGTCTCGGCCTGCGCGGCGAGCCGCTCGACCTCTTTGCCGAGCGTGGCCGTCGCGCCCTTCAGGGGCGGGTCGAGCTTGCCACCCAGTTCCGGCGGCAGGTCCAGAGCGGGGTGCTTGATGTCGCTCAGGCCCTTGAGGTAGCCGGCCCGGACCTCGTTGGCGAGGTCCGCCGGCTGCTTGCGGTGCGGCAGGTCGAACGGGCTCACCTTGTACTTCTGGCCGCCGGCCTCGACCACCGCCTCGTTGGCCCGCACCGGGTGGCACGAGCGGCAGTGGGCCTCGAAGTTGACCGGCAGGAAGTACGCGCCCTCGGCCCGCGGGGGCAGGATCGCGTGCTGCGGGTCGCCCTTGGCGAGCGTGTCCTTCAGTCTCTGGTAGGCCGAGTTGGGGTCCGCGCTCGCGCCGGCGTCGAGCGCGTGGCACGACGCGCAGTTCAACTGGATCTTCGCGTCGTCGGCTGCGCCGGGCGCGTACCGGGCGACCGCGGCCTCGCCGCCGAGTTTGCGGAGCTGCTCGACGGTCATGCCCGGCATGTCCGCGCTGTACGCCTGCCCCGGGGTCATGTGGACCGCGTGGCTGAACTTGAGGGTCCGCGGGCTCTTCTCGATGTTCAGCGAGCGGAACTCCGGGTGGTCCCTAACGAAACTGGTGACCTTGTTCTGGTACGGGGTGCCGGCCCTCGATTTGGTCGGGTCGTAGTACCTGTCCAGGTTCTCGTGGCACTGGTTGCAGTCCTTGTCCGCGAGCCGCACCAGGGAGAACAGGCGCCCGTTGTGGTCGTGGTGGCAGCTGGAGCACCGGTTGTGAAACTCCAGCGCGCCCTTGTTGGCCGAGTCGTGGTGCGCCGGCCCGGCGTGGCACTTCTCGCACGTGAGGTCGTGCCAGCGGTCCCGGGCCTGGAACCAGGACACCGGGTTGAACGCCTCGCTCACGCCGTGCGCCTTGTGGCACGCCTCGCAGTTGTTGTCGAACGCGGCGTGCTCGTTGGCGAGCCGGCCGTGCGAATAGGAGTATTGCACCCGCTGGGCCGGCTTCGCCACGTCGACCGCGGCCCACGCGCCGGCGGCCAGCAGGGCCACCCAGGCGAGCGCGGCCTTGCCGCGGCGGATCGCGTCCGGGCGGCGGAAGTACCCGCGGCGCCCGATGAACCGGTCCGACAAGTCGCGACTTGGTGAGCGGGGCATCGTTGGTCCAGTAGTCAGTGGTCGGGCCCTACCCAGCGTGCGAAGCGATGTTTCCGGTGCCCGGGCCGAACACCGAAAACTGTGTACGGAACGCTCTCGACTCACCAGTACTTCAGCGCGCGGACCGCGTGGAGGACCATGAGGGTGGTCATCGCGACGGACAGCGGCAGGTGAACCAGCAGCCAGTTGTGGAGCCAAAAGTACAGCCGCGCCTGGTGGTCCCAGCGGCGCCGCAGGTCGGCCAGTTCCTGGAGCCGGTCGAGGTCTTTGCGGGCCTCCGGGGGCACCGCCTCGCGGAGCCGGGCGAACCGCCGCTCGGCCTCGGACGGGGTGGTGAGCGGGGACCTTGAGTAGCTGCCGCGCTGCAGGTACGGGAGCAGCACGTCGTCCCGAAACGCCTCCAGTTCCTTCGCCAGCGGGCCGCTGATGAGCGGCTCGGCCGCCTCCACCTCGGGCGGCACGGTGGTCAGCGCGGTGACGACCCGCACCGCCTCGCTCGCGTGGTACTCGCCGAGCCGGTCGATTTGCGACGCGATGGTCTCGCCCGGGATGTCGGCCAGGATTTTCTGGGGCAGCCACTGCTGCATGATGAGGCCCCACACGCCGCTGAACGTGACGAGCAGGAACAGCACCATGGTGACGGTAGAGAGGGGGCCGCCGAACCCGAACCCGGCGTGTACCAGGATGACCGGCAGGCACACCAGGCCCATCCAGATGTGCAGCCGCATCCAGGTGCGGGTGCGGCCCAGCCGGGACCGGCGCAGCCGCTTGCGCAGCACCAGGGCCATCTCGAAGAACACGACGGCCCCGCCCCCGACCCCGCACAGCACCCCGAACCCGCTGCTCGGGAGCGGGGGCCAGTCCCACAGCCCGACAACCGCGCCGACGCGGGCAGCGGCGGCCCCGCCGACGGTGATGATGACCGTGGCCAGTACGATGGCGGTGACGCGCCACTGTACCGTCTTCGTCTTTCCGAGAAGCACTCGCGGCTCCGGTTGACCGGCGTGGTGATGGGGTTCAGGTCACGATAGTAACTCCCGGCCCCGCGCGGGTCAACAATTCGGGCCAAGAATGGCGCGAGTGACAACATAATGTCATTTATTCTAGGGTCCGACGGGCCGTGGCCCACTCGATCGGCGTCCGCGGGGCTGCGGCCAGCACACAGCCGCCCGCCCCCGTCCGCTTAGTGGCTCCGAACCGAGTGCCGCCCGGCCCTCCGCGGCGGACGGGTGATTCCGCCGTTGCTGACCGTGGCGCCGCACGCGGCGAGTCGGCGTCGGCGGGTGGCAAAAGTTGCGTGCCGTGTTGGGGGTCAGCCGGTCGCGGCAGGAGCCGGCGACGTTGCGGGTGTACTCGGGCGTTCCGCCGTGAGCTTCGGCAGCACTTGCTGAACTGGGTGTTTGGAATCGGCGCCAAGTGTGGGAGACTACTGCAAGGCCCCGCGCGGGCACACAACCGACCGCGGGCGGGCGGGCGCGCGACCCTGTGCCGCGCATTCGTGTCGAACGGCGCTTGCCGTTCGGCACGAAAACGCCGAACATGTTGGGGCGCCCGGCGGCGCGGCCGCGGACCGACAGTTTCTGACCCGGCGACACACATTCTCGAGCGACAATGAACTTCAGCGCGCGTACTGTTCTAATCACCCTGGCCGCGTCGGTTATGGGCCTGGCGGTCGCTCTGGCGATCGTGAACACGAGCGCGCCCGCCACGGTCGTTGTGCCGGCGCCGGCGGTCCGGGTCGTTGACCCCGCGAAGGACGGGCAGCGGGTCGCGGTCGGCATGTCTGGGTGCCTCGCGGCCGCGTGCCACGGCGCCCCGGCAGGCAAACTGCTCAACGGCGAGCGCGGCGACGAC
>JBJSXS010000883.1:0-4599 GCA_046086545.1 Gemmata sp. | reverse complement strand
TACTTCACCGTGTCGCTGGTGTTCTGGTACCTGGGCCTCGTGCCCGACCTCGCGGCGCTGCGGGACCAGGCCCAGAAGCGGTGGCAGCGGGTGGTGTACGGGCTGCTCGCCCTCGGCTGGCGCGGCAGCGCGATCCACTGGCGCCGGTACGAAAAGGTCTACTTGATCCTCGGCGGCATCAGCACGCCGCTGGTGCTCTCGGTGCACACGGTCGTGTCCTTCGACTTCGCCGTGTCCATCGTGCCGCTGTGGCACGCCACGATCTTCCCGCCGTTCTTCGTCGCGGGGGCGATTTACTCGGGCTTCGCGATGGTGGTGGCCATCGCGATCCCGGTGCGCAAGTGGTACAAGCTCGAAGACTTCTTCAGCGATCACCACCTGGACATCATGGGCAAGGTGATGCTGGCGACCGGGTTCCTGGTCACCTACGGGTACTTCAGCGAGGCGTGGATGGCGTGGTACGGGCACACGCTCTACGAGTGGGGCACCACGATGGAGCGCATGTTCGGCCCCTACGGGTGGTCGTACTGGATCCTGATCGGCACCAACTGCGTGTTCCCGCTGACGTTCCTCTGGTCGAAGAAGGTCCGCAAGAGCCCGTTCTGGATGGAGTTGATCTGCATCTCGGTCCTGATCGGCATGTGGTTCGAGCGGTACGTCATCGTGATCACGCTCACCCGCGAGTACCTGCCGAGTGCGTGGGGCAACTACGCCCCGACGGTCTGGGACTACGCCACGATGATCGGCTCGATGGGGCTGTTCCTGTTCCTGTTCTTCCTGTTCCTCCGATACCTGCCGATGATCTCGATCACCGAGATGCGCGAGCTCCTGCCGAAGAAACAGGGCGGCGGCGGCGGCCACTCGATCATGGAGAACGCGCCATGAGTACCACCGTTCCCGGCCACGCGCCGGCGCACACGCACGACCCGCACCACGCGGACCCCGACGTCCCGGTCGCCCACGGCCTGCTGGCCGAGTTCGCCACCGGCGACGCGATGGCGCACGCGATCGAGAAGGCGGTCGCCGCCGGCTACACGCACCTGGACGGGTTCAGCCCGTACCCGGTGGGCGAGGCGGCCGACGCGCTCAGGTTCCCCAAGAGCGAGATGGGGCCGGTGATGTTTCTCGGCGGTCTCACCGGGGCGTGCGCCGGGTTCATCATGCAGTACTGGGCCAACACGTGGGGGTACTCGCTCAACGTCGGCGGGCGCCCGTACTTCTCGTGGCCGTCGTTCGTGCCCATCACCTTCGAGATGATGGTGCTGACGACGGCGCTTTCCGGGTTCTTCGGCCTGATGGCGATCTGCGGGCTGCCGCGGTACAACCACCCGCTGTTCAACTCGGCGGCGTTCGACCGGGCCACGAAGGACCGGTTCTTCGTGTGCGTCGAGGCGAGCGACCCGCTGTACGACGGCGCCAAGACGCGAGCGTTCCTGAATGACCTCCACCCCATCTCGGTCGAGGAGGTGATGGAATGACCAGCCACCACCGCGGCGCGAACGCGCTCCTGATCCCGGTGCTCGTTGCCCTGTCGGCGCTGTCCGTGGGGAGCGGGTGCCGCCAGAAGATGTCCGACCAGCCGTACTACCGGCCGCTCGAAGAGAGCTCGTTCTTCACCGACGGGCGCGCGAGCCGGCCGCTCGAGCGCGGGGTCGTCCACCGCGGCCAGCGGATCGACAGCGACCCGATGGTCACCGGGTTGACCTCCGCCGAGTGGGAGCGGAGCTACCGGTTCGGCACCGCGGCCGCCGAGATGACCCCGGACGCGAAGGGTGGCGCCAAGGACGCCCCCGCCCTGACCGACGCGCAGCGGCTCGAACGCGCCGTCGGCGCCCCGCGCTACGCTCCGGGCGACGCTACCAACAAAGTGTACGTCGATGAGTACCCGTTCCAGATCACGCAGGCCGACCTGAAGCGCGGCCAGGAGCGGTACACCATCTACTGTGCGGTGTGCCACGGCACGCTCGGCAACGGCCAGGGCAAGATCTGGGAGCGCGGGTACCTGACGCCGACCTCGTTCCACACCCGCAAGGTGTCGCCGACCGAGATCGACGTCAAGAACCCGCAGGGCCTCGGCACCTCCCGCGGCTACTCACTCTGGGGCCACACGGTGCCGATGGACGAGGTGCCGGTCGGGTACATCTTCGAGGTCATCACCAAGGGGTACGGCGGGATGCCGTCCTATTCGGCCCAGATCCCGCCGCAGGACCGGTGGCGGATCATCGCCTACATCCGCGTGCTGCAACTGAGCCTCCGGCCGGACGCCAAGTTGCCGCCGGAAGTCAAGAACCTGCTCGACGGGGCGGGAGGGAAGAAGTGAGCACCAGTCCTGCCACCAGCGCCGCCGCGCCAACCCCGCCGGCGCACACCGACCAGCCGAACTGGTCGGGCTACAACAAGTTTGCCGTCGTCGCGGCCGTCGCCGGGTGGGCGCGGTTCGCCGTCGTCGGGTTCGCCAACCTGGGCGCCGCCGAGGGCGAGCAGGCCAAACACGACGCCGCGGCGCGGTTCTTCACCGCGTACCTGTCGGGCTGGGTCTACTGGCTGAGCCTGCCCGTGGGCGCGCTCGCGCTGCTGATGATCCGCTACGTTGCCAAGACTTCGTGGGGCCTCCTGCTGACCCGGCCGTTCGAGGCCGCCACCCGCACGCTGCCGCTCACGATGGTTCTGTTCGCGCCGATCCTCGGTGCGGTCGCGTACCAGAACGCAAACCACGAGGCGCCGCTGTCGCCGTACTGGTGGCAGCACGCGGCACACGCCGAGGCGCCGCACGTGGACAACCAGCCCACGGAAAAGGCCGCCAACAAGCGCGAGGAGTCGGAAAAGCTCGGCAAGATCCAAATGACGAAAGCCATCGCCGACCGTCAGGAGGCCGAGCGGAAGGAGCGCGACGAGGGCATCTACGGCTACCTCTCGGTGCCCGGGTTCATCATCAACACCGTGATCTGCTTCGCGGTCTGGGGCGTGCTGATCTTCTTCCTCAACAAGTGGGGCAAGGAGACCTCGGACGCGACCGACCACCGCGTGGTGGACCGCGGGCTCGAGAAGCTCCAGAACATCTCCGGCCCGGGTCTGGTGATCTTCGCGATCATCACCACCTCGGCCGCGACGCAGTGGGTGATGTCGCTCGAGCCGGGCTGGTCCTCGACGATGTTCCCGGTGATCTTCGCCGTGAACACGTTCCTGACCACCTTCGCGTTCGGGCTCGCGATGTTCCTGCTGATCGCGGACAAGCCGCCGTTCAAGGGCTTCATGCGGCCCAAGTTCCAGCTCGACATGGCGACCCTGATGCTGGTGTTCACCCTGTTCTGGTCGTACACCTCGTTCAGCCAGTACATGCTGGTCTGGATCGGGAACCTGCCCGAAGAGATCCCGTTCTACCTGAAGCGGTCGAACGCGAACAACGAGCGGTCGGTCTGGTGGTTCGTGTCGGCGGCGCTGATCGCGCTGCACTTCGCGCTGCCGTTCGTGCTGCTGCTGTTCCGCAACATCAAGCTGCACCCGAAGCGACTGCGGATCGTGGCGCTCTACCTGCTCGTCATTTGCGGCGTGGACGTGATTTGGTGGATCGCCCCGAGCGCCCCGGTGCACGGGCACTTCCCGTCGTACCTTATGGACGTGGGCGCGGTGCTCGGCGTCGGCGGCGTGTGGCTGTTGTACTTCATCCACCAGATGAAGAAGCGGTCGATCTTCCCCGACAACCAGGCGTTCTTGCTGCCGGAGGGTCACGCGCATGGCCACCACTAACAGCCCGACCCCGGGAGCCGACCCGGTGAAGACGAAGGCGTCGGACCACGACCACCACGCCAGCGGCCCGCCCGCGCCTGAGGTCATCGCGCGCGGCTACGAGGAGGACGTGTACGACACCAAGACCGTCCTCAGCGTGCCGCTGCTGGTGGTCCTGTTCTTCGTCCTCGCGTTCGGCACGGTGACGGTCCTGTTCTCGATCTACTCGCAGCCGCCGGCCGCGCCGAACGCGCACCCGCAGGCGGCCGCCCGAAACGCGACCGACCTGAACACCCGGATCGGGCGGATCAAGCGCGGCGGCGAGGTCGATCAGCCGCGGCTCGAGCCGCTCCGCGAGCGCACGGGGGACGCGCGGATCATCACCCGCCCGGAGGTGCCCGGGGTGAACTCGCCCGAACTGCACCCCGAGGACCTGAACCCTACGAAGGACCGGTTCCCGGAGTTGTACCCGGCCGAGGCGAACCGCTTCTCCCTCGACAAGGCGATGGCCCTGAACGACGCCGCCCTCAAGGCCCTGTTTAAATCGAGCGCCCCGGCGCTGCCTGCGGGAGCGTCGCGGCACCAGCCGACCGGCGCCAACGCCGGGCGCGGGGCCGAGGACTCTAAGGCGGTGCCGCCCAAGACGCACGACGGGAAGAAGGGGACCGACCCCGCCCCGGTGCCGAAGGGCAAGGAGGACAAGCATTGATTCGCACCCTGCGAGTCACGGCCCTCGCCGCCCTCGGTGCGCTGGTCGCGCTGCCGGTTCCGGCCGGCGCCGCCGGTGACGGGCTGGTGCCCGCGCACGACCCGAAGGGCGCGTCGCGGTCGGCCGCCCGCATCGACGAGCAGATCGGCGCCCAGGTGCCGCTC
>JBJSXS010000882.1:0-3125 GCA_046086545.1 Gemmata sp. | reverse complement strand
TTCTACTTCTGCTTCTACTTCTACTTCTACTTCTACTTCTACTTCTACTTCTACTTCTACTGTCGCAGGGGACGCCCTACCTGCGAACTGGAACAGCGAGTACGCGTTTGAAACGGCGGGGGACGGGCGAGTCCGCGTCATCGGATTGTCTCCGACGCAGGCAACTGCGCTATCCAGTATGAACGGAACGGCTGTCGTGTTGGTGCCTCAGGGAACACGCGCGGTCCTCCTCGGCGGCGCGGCGGGCGTCTTCGTGGGTCCGGACAAGCTCGACGTGCCGCTGACGTTCGAGGGCACGCGGGCGGCGGGCGCGACCCTCGGGTCCGGCGTCGTGATGGTGTTCGACGAGTCCACCGACCTCGCGGACGTGCTCGGGCGCATCGCGGGGTTTTTCCGCGACGAGTCCTGTGGGCAGTGCGTGCCGTGTCGGGTCGGCACCGTGCGTCAGGAGGAACTCCTCCAGCGCCTGCGCCGCGGCGCTCCCATAGGGTCGTACGAGTCCGAACTGGCGCTGTTCAAGGAGATCGCCCAGGTGATGCGCGACGCGTCCATTTGTGGGCTCGGGCAGACCGCAGCGAACGCCATCGAGTCCGCACTGATCACGCTCGACCCGGTACCGCGCGGGAGCCCCACATGAGCCAAGACACCTACTGGTTCAAGCCGCCGCCGCGGGCGCACGCGCTCCCGATGGCACCCGCCCGCGACGAACTGCCGCCGGTCGAGGTCACCATCGACGGGCGTAAACTCTCCGTGTCGCCGGAGCGGACCATTCTCGAAGCGTGCCGGGCCGTCGGGACCGACACGCCCACACTGTGCTACCTCGAAAACCTCACCCCGGTGAACGTGTGCCGGGTGTGCGTGGTCGAACTCGCGGGCTCGCGCACACTGGTGCCCGCGTGCTCGCGCAAGGTCGAAGCCGGCATGGACATCAAGACCGATTCGGCCCGCGTCCGGCTCGCGCGGAAGGTGGTTCTCGAGTTCCTCGCCTCGTCGGTCGATCTCTCGACCGCGCCACAGGCCCGCGAGTACCTGTCGCGCTACGGTGCGGACCCCGCGCGGTACGGGCAGCCGGCCCCATCGGCCGCGGCCGACGAGCGCGACGCCCGCGAGTGCGGGCACCACGACGCGCCGGAAGGCGACACGGCGGCGACCGTGCGCCAGCCGGTGAAGGTCGATAACGACTTGTACGTGCGCGATTACTCGAAGTGCATACTGTGCTACAAGTGCGTCGAGGCGTGCGGGACCGACGCACAGAACACCTTTGCGATTGCCGTCGCGGGTCGCGGGTTCGACGCCCGCATCTCGACCGAACTGAACGTGCCGCTGCCCGAGTCCGCGTGCGTGTACTGCGGCAACTGCATCGGCGTGTGTCCCACCGGCGCGCTGATGTTCCGCAGCGAACACGAGATGCGCGGCGCGGGCACGTGGGACGAGTCCGAACAGACGCGCACCGACACGATCTGCTCCTACTGCGGCGTCGGTTGCACGCTGACCCTGCACGTGCAGGGCAACAACATTGTAAAGGTGACCTCGCCGCTCGACGTGTCGGTCACGAACGGGCACTTGTGCATCAAAGGTCGGTTCGGGTACGAACACGTTCAGAACCGCCCGGAAGGGGACGTGACGCAAGGCAGTTGAGTCGCACGCGCCTTTCGGCTAGACTTTTGGCACCTCGCCGCCGCGCCTCAACCGCGGCGCGCCTTTCCCTGCCCCGAACCGGAGCCACCACCTTGCGATTCGCTCCCTCTCTCGCCGCACTGGCGCTGTTCGCATCCGGCGCGCTGGCGGCCGACCCGCCGGTGATCAAGTCCGCGAAGAGCGGCCCGTGGTCCTCCAAAGACACCTGGGACGGCGGGGCCGTGCCCGGGGCCGGCGCCCGCGTGCTGATCCGCACCGGCCACACCGTCGCCTACGACACCAAGTCCGACGCGGTGGTCCGCGGCATCAGCGTGAGCGGCAAGCTCGTTTTCGCAACGGACAAGGACACGGTACTGAACGTCGGGCTGATCAAGGTCCAGGCCGGCGACATCTATTCGGAAGACGGGTTCGACTGCGAAGGGCACATGGAAGAGCCCGCGCCGGGCGCGGCGCGGCCGGCGCTGGCCGTCGGCACCCCGAACGCGCCGGTCGCCGCGGACAAGAGCGCGGTCATTCGACTGCACCACCTCGAAGGCATGAGCAAGGAAACCTGTCCCGCGATCATCTGCTGCGGCGGGCAGATGGACTTCCACGGGCGGCCCCTGTCGCACGCGTGGGTGAAACTGCAAGCGAGCGCGAAGGCCGGTGACAAGAAGCTGGCCGTGCCGCAGGGCCTCACGGGCTGGCGTGCCGGCGACCGCATCATCGTCACCGGGTCGCAGGGGTACGGGCGCGGCAAGGGCGAGTCGATGACCGAGGAGCGCGTCCTCACCGAAGTGGCGGGCGGGGCGCTCACGCTCGACAAGCCGCTCGCGCAGGATCACTCCGGCGACGGCGACTACCGAGCCGAGGTCGCGAGCCTGTCACGTAACGTCGTGGTCGAGAGCGCCGACCCGGAGGGCGTTCGCGGGCACACCATGTACCACAAGTACTCCGCCGGCTCGCTCTCGTACGCCGAGTTCCGGCACCTCGGCAAGAGGGACGTGCTCGGCAAGTACGCGCTGCACTTCCACCTCTGCCGTGACACCATGCGAGGCAGCTCCGTGATCGGCTGCTCGATTTGGGACAGTCACAACCGGTGGGTCACCATCCACGGCACTGATTATCTCGTGGTGCGAGATAACGTCGGCTACAAGTCCGTGGGCCACGGGTACTTTCTCGAAGACGGCACCGAGACGTACAACGTGCTGGACCGCAACCTGGCGGTGGGCGCTGCCCGCGGCAAGCGGCTGCCGAAACAGGTGCTGCCGTTCGACGGCAACGAGGGCGCCGGCTTCTGGTGGACGTGCAGCCTGAACAGCTTCACCGGTAACGTAGCGGCCGAGTGCGGCAACTACGGCTTCCGGTACGAGGCCATGCCCACCAGCGCGCTGAAGCTCATGTTCCCGATCCGTCAGCCGAACGGCGAGCGCAAGGTGATGGATCCCCGGACGCTCCCGTTCGTTCAGTTCGACGGCAACGAGGTCCACGGCAGTCAGGGGCTGTAC
>JBJSXS010000881.1:0-6035 GCA_046086545.1 Gemmata sp. | reverse complement strand
CCGAGGGAGCGTAAAGTCCCTCGGCCGCGGTGCGTTGACGCCTCTACTCGGTACCGCGCCCGCTTTGGGCTCGCGGCGATAGAGGGGCTACTGGTTGAACAGGAAGCCCTTTGAGTTCAGCAGTGCCCAAACGATGTTCTCGTAGGCGGTCTTTTTCGACTTGTCGTGCTTGGCGATGTGCTCCAGCGCGAGCGCCAACTTATCCTTGCTCGGTTTCGCGCCGGTCGCGAACAGGAACAGTTCCGTTACCTTTTCTTCGTCACCTCGCTTGTCCTTCGCGAGCTGGTCGGCGCGGCCGCCGGCGCGGGCGATCTTGTCCTGCACCTCCTGGCTGTTCAGCAGGTGCAGCGTCATGGCGAGGCTAGCCTCGTTAACCCGCTCGCACTCGCACGCCGAGATGCGCTGCGGGCGCCCGGTCACGTCGAGGAAGTAAGACGCGAACGACTCGTCCGGCAGCATGATGGCCCGCGTGGGGGCGAACTTGTCGCCGGGCAGTCCGGGGAACGCGGTCGGGCTGTCGGTCAGTTTGGCGACCGCGTCGAACAGCACCTCAGCTTGTAGGCGCTTCGGGTAGTACCGCGCGAACGACTGCTTGTCGCCCTTGTTGAACTCGTTCGGTTCGGCCGCGAGCTGGTAGGTCCGGCTCTTGCAGATCGTCTTCACGAGCGACTTCAGGCTGTACTTGTTGTCGATCAGCGTCTGGGCCAGAGCGTCCAGCAATTCGGGGTTCGACGGCGGGTTGGTGACCCGCATGTCGTCGAGCGGGTCCACGATGCCGCGACCGAAGAAGTGCGCCCAGTACCGGTTCGCCACCGTCTTCGCGAAGAACGGGTTCTTCGGCGAGGTCATCCAGTCGGCGAACTTGCTCCGCGGGTCCTCGTCGGTGGTCGCGGTCATCGGGTCCGCGTCGAGCGCCTTCATCGGAGAAGTGCTGCCCGTGCGCTTGTTCTGCACGTTGCCGGTCGTCTTCACGAACAGGATTTGCGGCTGGCCCTGCTGGTTCTGGTTGGACACGCCCGGCTTGTTGATCGCCTTGAACCCGACGCGACCGAAGAACGCGGCCACGCCCCAGTAGTCGTCCTGCGACCACTTTTCGTAGGGGTGGTGGTGGCACTGGGCGCAAGCGAGCCGCTGCCCGAGGAACACCTGGCTCACGTCGTCCACGAAGTTCTCGGGCGTCTTGACCTCCTTGTACCAGACAGTCGGGGGCGACTTGCTCTCGTCGCCGATCGCGCAAATGATGTCGCGGGCGAACTCGTCATAGGGCTTGTCGTTGGCGACCGCTTCGCGGATCCAGGTGTGGAACGCGAACGTGCCGTACGCCCGGTTCGCCTGGTTGCGGCGCTTGACGCGGAGGATGTCGGCCCACTTGTTGGCAAAGTAGTACGCGTACTCTGGCGTCTCCACGAGCCTGTCGACGAGCTTGTCGCGCTTCGCGGGGTCTTTGTCATCGAGGAACGTGAGCACGTCCTTCGCGTCCGGCAGGGTGCCGGTCACGTCTAGGTACACGCGGCGGATGAACACCTCGTCGCTGCACAGATCCGACGGGGCGATGTTCAGCTCCTTCCACTTCTTGGCGGTCTGCTTGTCAACGGCGGTCTGTTCCTTGAAGTCGAACTTGATCTGCTCGCCGGCGCGCGGCACGGTGGCGCGAAACACGGTCACCTGACCGTTGAACCGGGCCATCACGGCGGCCTGTCCGGTGATGTTCTGGGTGTTCACGAGGCCGGATTCGGTGACGGTCGCGATGTCGGTGTCGTTGCTCTCGTACTGCGCCCGGCGGGTCACGTCCTCGACGGTGCCGTCGCTGTAGTGCGCGTACACTGCGAGTTGCTGCCGGTTCTGCCGGTCAACGACGCGGGCGTCCGGGTACACGGTGATCCTGGAGACGGTCGGGTCGCTCTTGTCGCCGTAGGGCAGACCGGAAGCGATCCAGCGGCGAACGATTTTGTACTCCTCGCTGTCCTTTTCCATCTTCTTACCGCCGCCGTGCGGGGCCGCGCCGATGGCTTTCGTCAGAATCAGACTCTGGTCCGGTGCGGCCGGGAACACGCGGCGGCCGCGGCTCTCCTTCAGCAGGTTCTCGTAGTCGAAAGGCGGGTCGAACCCGAGCAGCGACAGCCGGAACCCGTTTTGCCCGGCGATTTTCCCGTGGCAGCCACCCGACGAGCAGCTCAGTTTCGTGAAGATCGGGACGACGTGGTTGGCGAAGTTGATCGGCAGCGGCGCCTCCATCTTCTCAGCGACGAGCGGCACCTTGACCGTCTTGCCCTCAACGGTCGCGCTGATCTCGGCCGTACCGTTTGTGAGCGGGAACACGCGGCCGGTCTTGTCAACGGTGGCGACTTTTGGGTCGGACACGGTGAAGGTGGCGGCAGCGGTCAGGTCAACTAGGCGTCCGTCGGCGCGAGTGCCGGTGATTAGCAATTGCGGTGCGTCGTCCGTCCCCTTCAGTTTGAATTGCGCGGGGTACGGCGCGACCGCGGTCACGGGCGACTCGGCCGCGAGGGCCGGCGCGGCCAAGGCCACGACGGCAGAAACTGCGAGGAGGGTGCGAATCATAGTTCAACCTGCGAGGCGAGGTGTGCGTGTTATTAGTGGTGGATATCGCACGTGCCGGGGTGCGAGCGGTCACTTCATCCTTGTCAGTTGCAGCGTCCCGTCGGCGGCCGTTAGGGTCATGCTGTCACCGCCGATGACAACAGCCACGCGGCCGGCTTTGGCGGTACCGTCGGAGGGCCCTTTCACTTCGCCGATGCCGGCGAGCTGGACGTTGTTTCCCGAAAGCAACTTGTAAGTCCCGGTCTGGGTCTGGGTTAAATTCTTGCGGTGCTTTTCCATGGACCGGATCACATCGGGCCTGGCGTCCAGTCCGGAAACCACGGTGCCGTCGGCCTTGAACTCCATGTAAGGGGTGGCCTTGAGCCACTCGAGCGCCTGCAACTCTTTGTCGGTGAGGCCGGGACCGGAAGCGATCTTCCACTTGCCGACGATCTTGCCCGCGTTGTTCGACCCGCACCCGGTGCAAAAGAGAGCGAGAGCGAGTATAAGCCCGAGGGCGACAGCGCGGGACCAGTAGAGCATCGGGTCAACCTGGTGAGACGAGGACCGGCAGCGGAACGCGAACGGGCCGGCGCGGTGTCGAGTTGTACCGCCCCGGCCGCCCGCGTTCCACCGAGACCGATCAGCCGAGCAGTTCCTTGACCGGTTCGCGGTCGTCGAGGATGTACATCGGGCGGCCGGTCCCGTTGGTGAACGTGAGCGACGGGTCGATGCCCATCGCGCGGTAGATCGTGCTGAGAAGCCGCGACACGGTCACCGGGTTGTCCTTAGGCCGCTCGCCCTTCTCGGTGCTTGCGCCGACGGCCTGACCCATCTTCAAGCCACCGCCGGCGATCATCGCGCCCATGACCGGCGACCAGTGGTCGCGGCCGGCGTTCATGTTCACCTTCGGGGTGCGGCCGAACTCGCCCCACATCACGGTGACGACGTCGTCCTGCATCCCGCGGTCGTGCAGGTCCTGGATCAGGTTCGCGATGCCGCGGTCCACGATCGGCAGTTGCCGCTTCAGGGTCTGGAAGTTCTGGCCGTGCGTGTCCCACCCGCCGATGGAGAGGGTGACGCAGCCGACGCCGGCTTCCACCAGGCGCCGCGCGGTCAGGAAGGACTCAACGCCCTTGTACCGCTCGACGACCTTCGGGTCTTCCTTCTTAAGATCGAGCGCGTCGCGGACGACGCCCGCGGTGACCATCTCGAGCGCCTTCTCGTTGTACGCGTCCATCCCGGCCATGGTGCCGGTGCCGTCGATCTCGCGCTTCGTGTCGTCGAACTTACCGAGCAAGTTCTTCCGGTCCTCGAGGCGGTCGATGTTGACGCCCTGGGCGAGCCGAAGGTTCGCGTTCCCCTGGCCGCCCGGGGTGAACGGGCGGTGCGCGATGCCGAGGTAGCCCGGTTCGGTACCGCGGCTCATCCCGCGAAGGCTCACGAACGGGGGCACGGCGCCGTTGCTGCCGCTGCGGAGCTTCGACACGACCGACCCGAAGCACGGGTGGTCAGCGACGCGGTTCACGCGGTCCGGGTACCCGGTCATTACCAGTGAGTCGCTGTGCTCATCGACCGAAACGACCGAGCGAACGCAGGCGAGCTTGTCCCACATCTTCGCCTGCAGCGGGAAGTGCTCGCAGATCTCGACGCCGCTGACGTTCGTCTTGACGGGCTTGAACTCGCCGCGGAACTCAGCCGGGGCCTCGGGCTTCAGGTCGTACATGTCCATGTGCGACGGCCCACCGGGCAGGTAGATCATGACGGCTGACTTTTGCGACCGGCTCGCCTGCTTCTTGGTGGTCGCGGCGCTGGCGGACTTCAGCCGCAGCATGTCCGCGAGAGTGAGGCCGGTGCCGAAAGCGCCGATCTGAAGGAAGTCGCGGCGGCTGTGACCGTCGCAGAACCGGCGAGACTGGCCCAGAAAGCGGAGCATGAACTGACCCTCGCGAACGCGGTTGAGAAGGTGGGAAAGCGACTCCGGAACCCGAGTGGCGTGCAAGTGAACAGGCGGGAACCGGGGTCACCGGTGTGTGAGGCGGGAGCGCACGCCAACCTCTTATCCGGATATTCACATCGCGCAGGGTATAAGTCAACAAAATTATTCTGGTCAAAACTCGGGAATTGCGAAATGTTAAATTGGGGGGCTCGCCGCTCAGTTTCGCCAGTAGGCAGTCTGGCGAAACTGGGCGGCGAGCGAGGGACAGGGGCAAATCTAGCCAAGCGATTCCAACTCGGTCTGCAGCTTGGTCCATTGCTGTTCGGCTGAGTCGTGCTCGTCGGCGATGTTCGCCAACTCGTCGCAGAGTCGCTGGAGCGCTTCGTCGCTCGCCGGTTCGCCCAGCTTGATTTCGAGCGCGGCTCTACGCTCGTCCAGCGCCGCGATGGTCTGCTCGAGCGCGCTCATCTCCTGCTGAATCTGCGCCGCGTCGCGCCGGGGCTGTCGAGCCGCGGAGCGGGCCTTGAGTACCTCTGGCGGGAGTTTCACCTTGCCGGCCGCCAGTTCGCGCTCGCCCGCCTCGATCTCCTTGTTCACCCGGTACAGGTAGTCGTCATACTTGCCGCTGTAGTGCAGCACGCGGCCGTCGCGAACCTCGATGACGCTGGTGGCGACGCGCCCGGTGAAGTGCCGATCGTGGCTGGTGAACACGACCGTGCCCGCGTACTCCAACAGCGCGTCCATCAGCGCCTCCACGGTGTCCACGTCGAGGTGGTTCCCCGGCTCGTCCAGAACGAGCACGTTGTAATCGCTCAGGAGCAGGCCGGCGAGGCACAGGCGCGCCCGCTCTCCCCCCGAAAGCACCGAGATGGGCTTCTCGGTGTGCGAACCGCGAAACAACATGGCGCCCGCGACTTCCAAAATCTCCTGGATCTTACGCCCTTTGCCCTTCTGCTGTAGGTACTCGATTACCGTGTCTCGCTCGGGCAGTGTGGTGTAGACGTGCTGCGCGTAGACCCCGAGTTTGCACCCGTGGCCCCACCGCACTTCGCCCTTTAAGGGCTTCAGCGAATCGACGATGGTGCGCAAAAATGTCGTCTTGCCCTGACCGTTGTCGCCCACAATCGCGACTCGCGAGCCGTGGTCGATTTCGATCTGCACGTCGGAAGCGATGACGCGGTCCGCGTAACCGATGTGCACGTCGCGGCAGCGCAGCGCGACGCCCTTCCGCGGTTCGATCTGCGGCGCGCGGATGTGCGGGGTCGGCTCGTCGCCAAGCACTTCCTCTGTTTCAAGTTTCTCCAGCGCCTTCGCCTTCGACTGAGCGAGACCCGCGGTCGCCGCCCGCGCCTTGTTCCGCGCTATGAAGTCTTCGAGGTGCTTACGTTTGGTCTCGACGGCGGCGTTGGCCCGCTCCGCGCGCTCGCGGTTCTCGCGCTGGAACTGGAGGAAGGCGTCCACCTTACCGGGGAACGAGGTGAGCTTGCCCCGCGACAGCCCGAGCGTGTGCGTGCAGGTCGCGTTCAGGAAGGTCAGGTCGTGCGACACGATCAGG
>JBJSXS010000880.1:0-3024 GCA_046086545.1 Gemmata sp. | reverse complement strand
CAAGATCCGCGCGATCATGGCCGCCTACGCCGAAGTTCACGACCTCATCCGAATCGGCGCGTACGTTCGCGGGACCAACGCCGAGTCCGACAAGGCGATCGAGCTCATGCCCCGGGTCGAAAAGTTCCTGAAGCAGGACGTCGGCGAGGGGTCGAGTTTCGAGCAGACGCGGCAGGCCCTCTTCCAGTTGGCCGCCGAGTGGCGGTTCTGACGTCACCAACTCTGACTTGACGCAGGTTCCCTGTTTCGCCATAACCCCCGCCATCGAGGAGGGCGGAGGCCGTGAAACGATTCGAGTTTTCGCTAGAACGCCTGCTCCGCGTCAAGCGGCAGCAGCAACACTTGGCCGAACTCGAGCAGCGGCGCGCCCAGGATGTGGTCGAACAGGCCCGGGCACGGCTCGACCGCTTGCGCGACCAACTCGCCGGCATCTCCGACCGCTACTCCGCGTCGATCGGCCGCGCCATGCACCCGCTTCAATGGGCTAGCGCGTCCGATATGACCGAGCGGCTGGGGCACTCGATCCGGGCCTCCGAGCACGACGTCTCACAGGCCGAACAGAAACTGCACGCGGCCGCGCAACAGCGGGCCGAACTCGCGACCGAAGTCGAAGCGATCTCGACCTTGCGGCAGCAGCAGTGGGACGCGTGGCGGCACGAGGCGCAGAAGGCCGACCAGGACCGGCTCGATGAGGTCGGGCTGCGGCTGTGGCAGCAGGCCCAGGACGAACTCCCGGTCGAGGCGGTGGCGTAAACGTCGTTCTTTGTCGTCGGCAGCCGGACGCGCTGCGATGGCCGAAACTTCAGTGCTACTGGCCGATGACGATCGTCTGATTGACCATGAAAAACTTTATCATCCTCGGTCTTCTGGCGGCTCTGCTGTTTACGGTTTCGGCCGCCATGTCGGTCTGGCTGAACCAGTCGAAGCAGTCCGACGCGAGTGCCGAAAAGAAGGACGAAAAACCGGCCGCGAAGGGTCCGAAGTCCGACGGCCCGAAGGAAACGACCGACACCAAGGATCCGAAGTCCGCCTCGAAGACGGAAACCCCGCCGCCCGGTCCCGAAAGCGGACTGGTCGCGGTCAAGAAGGGGGAGGAGGAGCTGAAGAACCGCGCCGAGCGGCTCGAGCTCGTCGTCCGCGACCTTCAGGTTCAGCGGGAAAAGACCGACGCGGTGCTCGCCGCCGTCACGAACGAGCTCAAAAAGGTTCCGGCCGAGGTCAGCCGCCTCGACGCACTGGCCCGCGACCTGAAAGACAAGCAACTCGAGATCGACAAGGGCGAGCAGAAAAACATCGACAAGATCGGGACCATGTATGACGCCATGTCCCCGGAAGCGGCGGCCCCGAGCTTCCAGAAGATGGTCGACGAGGGTAAGGTCGATTTTGCCGCGAAGATTCTGAACCAGATGAAAGAACGTAACGCGTCCCGCATTTTGGAGGCGCTTGAGCCGTCGGTCGCCCTCATGATTCTGGAACGGATGCGGAACATCCGCCCCGCGGCGAAGACGCCGTGACACGCCGAGCCGAGGGACTGGCACCATGTCGAATCCCCCCTCCCCCACACAACCGAAGTGGCCGCGCGCCTCTCCCGCGCTGGTAGGCGTGGTGGTTCTTGTAGCCGCGCTCGGCTTCGGAGCGCCGATGTTGGCCCCGGGCGTCGCCCCGACCCCTGCCGCACGCACGGCGCCCGCGAACTTCGAATCGCCCCGGCCGGTGGTGCCGCCGAGCGCGTCGGACCTCGGCGCGTCTCTGCTCAAGGTTGTGGCAGGGCTCGCTGTGATGTGCGGCGCGTGCGTGCTGATCGCCAAGTTGGTCCGCCCAAAACCGCCCGGGCCGTCCGGCACGATGGAGCCGGTGGGGTCGATTGCGGTCGGGCCGTGCGTGCTGCACCTCGTTCGTGCCGGCGACCGCCGCTTGCTTGTCGGCACCGACCCCGCCGGGGTGAAGGCCGTGCTAGAACTGCCGGGCTTGCCGCCGGAACTGCCCCTCGAAACGGCCGCCGCCGAGGCGCCCGCCGGTCCGGAGCCGGAGCCGCCCGCGGCGACGCAGGCGAAGCTGCTGAACCTCCTACTTCAGCTCCGCGCTCAGAACGCCGCACGCCCTTCGGCTTGACCGCCTTCCCCGGTCACGCTAAACGTCCGCCGCACTCACAGGCCAACTGCGGAGGCGTGCAGCGTGGGCGACCTCAACGACCTGTTCGGGCCGAACGGCCCGAACCTCCAGAACGTCTCGCCCCCGGTACAACTCGCGCTGATGCTGGGGCTGTCGACGCTGCTCCCCGCAGCGCTCATGACGCTCACCTCGTTCACCCGTGTCGTCATCGTGCTGTCGTTCGTGCGCCAGGGGCTGGCGACTCAGAACGTGCCGCCGAACCTCGTCGTGACCGGGCTGGCACTGTTCCTGACGATGTTCATCATGCAGCCGACCTTCGCCGAACTCGACCGGGACGCGCTGCAGCCGTACCTGAGCAAGCAGCTGAACGCCCCGGACGCGCTGAAGAAAGCGGCCGACATCCAAAAGCGGTTCATGCTCCGGCACACCCGCGAGCGTGACCTCGCACTGTTCATCCACCTGTCCAAGAACACGACCGTCACGAGGGCCGAGGACGCGCCGTTCCTCACGGTGATCCCGGCGTTCGTCATCAGCGAGCTGAAGACCGCCTTCATCATGGGGTTCTGCATCTATCTGCCGTTTCTGATGGTGGACCTGGTGGTGTCGAGCGTGCTCACCGCGATGGGCATGGTGATGATGCCCCCGGTTACGATATCTGCGCCGTTCAAGATCCTGTTGTTCGTGCTGGCAGACGGCTGGCACCTGGTTACCTACGCCATTGCCGCGAGCTACCAGTGAGCCGCCGGCATCGGCCCTCGGTTAATGGCTCGCGCGCCGCCGCCGACCGCGCGCCTGGGACCAGCAACTAACGACGAAGGACACGGACTCTTTCCCGGAGCGAGAGTGAACGTCGAGCACGTCATCCGCATGACGCAGGAGCTGTTCCTCGTCTCGCTGCTGGTCGCGCTGCCG
>JBJSXS010000879.1:0-2371 GCA_046086545.1 Gemmata sp. | reverse complement strand
GTGAACGGCGACCGGGGCGACAGCGGCGTGCCCGTCGCGAACACCCCCAGCTCGATCTGCTTCTTGTGGCGCGCCGCGCGCAACTGGTCCCAGCCTTCGGTGTAGGTGCCCGCGTACTTCTTGATGTCCTCGGGCTTCGCGTGCAGCGGGAAGTGCGGCGCGTTGAACGCGAGGTACTGGAAGAACGGCTTCTTCTCCTTGCGCGCGAGTTCGATGAAGTCGAGCGCGTAATCGCCGAAAACGTCGGTGCTGTAGAACCTGTCCTGCGGGTACGCCCGCTTCTGCCGCCCGGCCGGTAGCCGCGTGTAGAACGGGTCTTCCTGAAAGCACGAGTTGAACCCGCCGATCATCCCGTAGAACTCGTCGAACCCGCGGTCCGTGGGGCGCGGCGTTTTCGGCCCCGCGCTGAGGTGCCACTTGCCGACCATCGACGTGTGATAGCCCGCGGCCCTCAGCACCTCCGCGACGGTGCGCGTGTTCGGCTGCGGGTGCCCGCGGTAGCCCGGGCGCCCGGTGTCGCTGGTCATCCCGCCGACCCCCGCCTGGTGCGGGTACAGCCCGGTCAGCAGCCCCGCGCGCGACGGGCAGCACCGCGTGCCGTTGTAGAACTGCCGGAACCGCACCCCGCCTTTCGCCAGCGCGTCAAGGTTCGGCGTGGCGATCTCGCCGCCGTAGCAACCGAGATCGGCAAAGCCCAAATCGTCCGCGAGAATGAGGAGCACGTTGGGCCGCTCGGCCGGCTGCTGCGCGGTGACCCAGGAGCCGGGGGCGAGCAGCGCACAGACGGTGAGGAGCAGGCGCACGGGGCACTCCGGTTCGAGGTTCGTGGCGCTCACCGCCCGGGCGGGAGCAGTTCCGCGGGCGCGCTCGTGCGCGTCAGTTCCGCCGCGAGGGCGGCGCGCAGCTCCGCGCCCCGCCCCGCGTGCGCCGCGGCGCCCGCGAGGTTCTTCATCTCGTTCGGGTCGGTGTTGAGGTCGTACACCTCGTCCGGCACGCCCGGCTGGAGGTACCGGACGTATTTCCACCCGCCCTGTACGATCGCGGTGTACCACGGCACCTTCTGGTAAATGGCCCTCTTCGGGTCGTCCTTGAGCAGCTTGGCGACGTCACTGCCGAAGTGCTCGCCGGTGTGCTCGTACAGGCACGCGTGGGGCCACTCCGCCGCGGGGTTCTTCAGGAGCGGCGTGAGGTCGCGCCCGTGCAGGTCCGCCGGCGGCCTGACGCCCGCGAGGCTGAAGAACGTGCTCACGAGGTCCGGCGCGGTCGCCACGTGCGGGCACGCCTTGCCGGCCGCGACGGTCCCCGGCATGAACGCGATCAGCGGCGAGCGGTAGCTCGCGTCGTAGGGCGCGATCTTCATTCGCATGCCGTGCTCGCCCATCGCGAACCCCTGGTCCGCGGTAAAGACGACGAGCGTGTTTTCGAGTTGCCCGGTCTCCTTCAGCGCGCCGATGAGTTGCCCCACGCCCTCGTCGATCGCGGGCACGCACTCGTTCACCTGGCGCACCCAGTCGGCGTAGGTCGTGCCCCTCTCGCCGGCCCCGTCGCCGATCTTCTCGCCGTTGCTCCCGGCGACGACGCGCCCGCCCTTGTCCTTCCGCCACGCGAACGTGTCCTTCAGGTACTCGGGCTTGCCGGGCCACGGGCCGAGCAGGTCGGCGGGCTCGGGCACCCGCGCGTCCTTGTACCTGCCGAGGTGCCGCGCCGCGGGCTTCGACGGCCCGTGAACGCTGCCGTAGCAGAGCCACAGGAACCACGGCTTGTCCTTGTCGCGGTTGGCACCCTTCACGTACTCGACCGCCCACTTGCTGTAGTGGTCCGCCGGGTAGCCCTCGACCTGCTTCTCGACGCCGTTGATTTCGAGCGTTTGCTTCTCGTAGTACGCGCCCGCGTTGCCCGGGAACTTGGGGCGGTTCCAGACGATCTGGTGGTCCCAGTCGCGGCCGAACCCGGCGTCGGTGCCGGTGTGCCACTTCCCGATGTGCGCGGTGTGATACCCGCTCTTGCGGAACACCGCGGGCCAGAACGGGCACTGTTTGGGGTCGTAGGCGCTGCCGGGGTACTTGCCCTCCATGCGCATCGACTCGACGCCGTGCGGCTGGCGCCCGGTGAGCAGGGACGCGCGCGACGGCATGCACCACGCGCCGAGGTACGCGCCGTGGAACCGCACGCCGGCGGCCGCCAGCGCGTCGATGTTCGGGGTGCGCACCCACGGCCACGACTCGGGGTAGCACCCGAGCGTCTTGTACGACTGGTCGTCGGTGTAGACGAGCAGGACGTTGGGCCTCTTGGGCGCGTCGGCCGCCGGGGCCGCCGGCGGCCGCGCGATCGGACCCACGGCGCCGCAAGCGAGGAGCAGAATCGTCCGCAT
>JBJSXS010000878.1:0-2431 GCA_046086545.1 Gemmata sp. | reverse complement strand
TGCCGCCGCGCCCAGGCCGAGCTGAAACCCGGGCTACGGCCCGGTTGGGCTGCGGCCGAAACGCTGAAGGGCGGCCGCGCCCCGCGCCCTAACTCTCTCCGCGGAGACGACCCGATGACACCCGCTTTCCTGCTCGCGCTCGTCGCGGCCGACCCGGACTACAAGCCCGACCAGAGCAAACTCCCCGTCGCACCGCCGAAGGGCGCTACAGTGCTCCTCGACGACAAGGGGGCGCACTCGTTCCTCAGCATGGCGGGCGAGAAGCTCGACTGGCCGGTTCAGGACGGCGCCCTCGTATCGACATCCAACAAGAAGAACCAGAATCACATTGTGTCGAAGTTGCACTTCCGGGACGCGGACATCCACGTCGAGTTCATGCTTCCGGAGAAGGGGAGCGGGAACAGTGGGGTGTACATCCACGGCAACTACGAGATCCAGATTCTGAACTCGGTCGGCAAGGAGAAGGTGACGCAGGAGGACGCCGGCGCGCTGTACGGGTTCTCCCCGCCGAGCGAGAACGCGTGCCGCAAGCCGGGCGAGTGGCAGGTGTTCGACATCCGGTACCGGGCCCCGCGGCGCGACCCGGCCGGCAAGATTACGGAGGAAGGCAGCGTCACCGTCTGGTTCAACGGCAAAAAGGTTCAGGACGGCGCGCGGTTCGGTGAGCCGAAGTCCACGTTCCACCCGTTCCGGTTCGGCAACACTCCGTACCTCGACGTGATCCGGGACCAGCAGAAAAAGACGATGACCGGCCCGGTGTTCCTCCAGGATCACGGCAACCCGGTGAAGTTCCGCAACGTGTGGGTGCAACCGGCGGACGACAAGGCCTTCATTTACGAACCCGCCAAAAAGTAATGTGAGCGTCGCGCGGGTAACGGCTGGACCAGCCCCCGTGAGTCGCGGAGCCAGGCTTGAACGCGGCAAGCCGCTCCGGTTGGAGCGGTGCTGTCAGCGATTGCCCCGTGCGGTGTACGGCTTGGCCAACTGGCGTCGAGCCGCGTACACCCCGTTGTGCCAGGCATTCTCGAATTGTTTGCTCTTGGCCAGCGGGGCCCATTTCTTCCGAAGTCGTGACCCGCGCCGCTTCGAATGGGTACGAACAGGTCGCTGGCGGTGAGCTTCCACTGCTGCGAGGTGAGGATGGCCGTCGGGACGCGACCCGGGATGGCCCCGGCGCAGGGTGGAACCAGCACGTGTTGCCGTTGTACCCGTCGCTCCCCACGCGGGTTTCAGGGTGTACTCGGCGCCCTCGGTCGCGCGAATGGGGCATTTCGGTCGTACCCACCTCGCCTGATGGTCGCAACGCGCGGCCCCGGTGCAAGGGCCGGTTGTTGCTCGCGCGGCGGTCACTCACTTTGCGGTTACTGCCTTGTGCGCGGTCTCTTGGAGGAACCGAGCGTACTCGGCGTCGGTCCCGGCAGGGCGGAACGTGTTGCCGACGGAACTGGTGGCAAACAGGAACTCGTAGAACACCAGCCCACCGAGGTACTCACCCGCAGCACTGGCGTGATGACCGTCCGTCTTCACCGCCTTGTCGTCGGCCTTATCCCACCGATACCCGACGTGTAGCGAGTGCGTCTGGTCGGGGAGCATCGGCGGCTTCGCGGACTTCGGGTCGAACTTCGGGTCCGGCTTGTACCCCCACTTCGGGTCCGTGTCGGCCGCGAAGAACGCGTGCCCCACGGGGATACGGCGGATGCCGAGTTCCTTCGCGACGGTGCGATACGCGCTTGACAAACCGTCGTACATCTCCTTCTGTGTCTTCGGTTCGCCGCTCTTGCCGGTGCCCATGAACCGCGGGTCGTCCGATCTGTACGCCCACGTCTGATGGATCACGACCTCACTGTTCGGGGCGTGTTTCTTGATGAGGTCGTGCAACTCCTTCATCGCGGGCCGGTAGCTCGCCACGTCGTGGCTGCGGATACTGGCCTGCTGGATGGTAATAACGTCCCACTTCTCGGCGGCCAGTTCCTCCTTGAGACTCTTGCCGGTGCCGTACAGGCCGGCTTTGTCCTTTGGGTCTTTCTCGTTCGCGGCCGCTTTTGCCAGATGCTGCTCCGGCCCGCTGCCGCCGATGACGCACCGATGGTGTATCAGCGTGTTGCCGTCGGCCTCGGCGATCTTGTCCAGGTACTTGGTGG
The DNA here is from genome assembly GCA_046086545.1 of Gemmata sp. Taxonomy (GTDB): domain Bacteria; phylum Planctomycetota; class Planctomycetia; order Gemmatales; family Gemmataceae; genus Gemmata. Next base: position 290 of record JBJSXS010000878.1, on the reverse strand, counting down.
CGTTCTGAGAGAAACTGTTGCCCACCGTCAGGAGGCGGACCGTCTTCCCTTTCGGGTTGTTCTGTGCGGGCGTGACCAGCGGCGCGAGCGTGAAGGACAACAGCAGCGCGAACAGGATGCGATGGCTCAACATCGGCGCCTCCGGGAGTGAGGCAGACATTCTAGTTGTCTGTCGAGAAAGCGACCTGAACAGTCGGTTTTCGTGCTGCCGCGGGTTGCGGGGTTTCGCACGCGATCGCGCTGCTAGAGACAGTACTCAGCCGAACCATGCTTGACCGGCGAGTCAAACC
>JBJSXS010000877.1:0-3081 GCA_046086545.1 Gemmata sp. | reverse complement strand
ACCCGGCGGCCAGCCGCGCAGCGCCGCGACGCCAGCCTCACCCTGTTCGCGTGGGCGCTGGCGGTGTTTTCGCTGACCGTGTCGCCGATTTCCTACCGCACCGCGTAGCCCCGCGCCCGAGCGCCATTGGCGTTGTGCCGGTCCCCCGGTCGCAAGTACAATCCCCGCAATCCGTCCTCGCGGGGCTCGAATCTGGTGACCTTTCGCGTCGGCAGCGGCCACGACACACACCGGCTCGCAGAAGGGCGCCCCCTCATCCTCGGGGGCGTCACCGTCCCGCACGCCAAGGGCCTGGTCGGGCACTCCGACGCGGACGCGGTGCTGCACGCCGTCACCGACGCGCTGCTGGGGGCCGCGGGCCTGGGCGACATCGGCGACGCGTACCCCGACACCGACCCCCGGTGGCAGGGGGCCGACTCGCGGCACTTCCTGACCGAAACGCTCGAGCACCTGAACCAGCTGGGCTGGAAACCGGTCAACCTGGACGTGACCATCTTCGCCCAGGAGCCGAAGCTGGGCCCGGCGAAGGGCGCGATCAAGAGCAGCCTCGCCCGCCTGACGGGCCTGCCGGCGGACTGCATCAACGTGAAGGCCAAGACCGGCGAGAAGGTCGGGCACATCGGCCGCGGCGAGGCCATCGGCGCCCACGCGGTCGTGCTGATCGCGAAGGCTGTCGGACCGTAGCCCGGCGCCACAAGCCAAAAGCCGGCCCTTGAACGGCGAACAGCCAACAGCTAACAGGGAAGAGCTTTTCCATGCTGCAGGTTTACAGCACGCTGACCCGCAAGAAGGAGCCGTTCCCGAAGGCGCCCGGCGAGACGGTCACGATGTACGTGTGCGGGCCGACGGTGTACAAGCCGTCGCACATCGGGCACATGGTCGGGCCGGTCATCTTCGACACGGTGAAGCGCTACCTGACGTACCTCGGGTACAACGTCAAATGGGTCGTCAACATCACGGACGTGGACGACAAGCTGATCCAGCGCGCACGGGAGCTGAAGACCACCGTCCCCGAGCTGTCCGCGCGCATGACGGACGACTACTTCGCGTGCCTGAAGGCGCTGAACGTCACCGGCATCGACGAGTTCCCGCGCGCGACGCAGCACATCGGCGGCATGATCGAGGCGATCCAGGCGCTCATCAAGAGGGGCTGCGCCTACGAGGTCGATGACGGCGTCTACTTCGACGTGTCGAAGGACGAGGACTACGGCAAGCTGACCAACCGCGACCCGGAGCAGATGGAAGCCGGCGCGCGCATGGAACCGAACCCGAAGAAGCGCAACCCGGGCGACTTCGCGCTCTGGAAGTCGAAGCCCGGCGAGCCCAAAGAGGTGCAGTTCGACAGCCCCTTCAGGTGCGGCCAGGGCCGCCCGGGGTGGCACATCGAGTGCACCTGCATGGCCCGCGCGCTGCTCGGCGACACCCTCGACATCCACGGCGGCGGGCTGGACCTCCAGTTCCCGCACCACGAGAACGAACTGGCCCAGAGCGAGAGCTGGACCGGGAAGCCGTTCGCGCGCATCTGGATGCACAACGGGCTGCTGAAGCTCAAAAGCGGCAAGATGGCCGGCTCGCTCGGCAACGTGCTCAACGTCGCCGACGCGCTCAAGGCCGTCGGCGGTGGGGCGCTGCGGTTCTTCGTACTGAACACGCACTACCGGTCGCCCATCGACCTCGGCGACTGGCAGCCGGTGCCCGGTTCGATCCCAAGTAACTTGGAGGCGGCGAGGGCCGCGTTCGAGACGTTCGTGCGCTTCGCGGAGCGCGTCCAGCGCGTCACCGGGCGGTCGCTCGCGGACCTGCCCACAGCCCCGCGGGCGGGGGAAGGGCGCGCGTTCGCGCAGCGCGCGTTCGCGGAACACCACCAGAGGTTCCGCGGGCACATGGACGACGACTTCAACACCGGCGGCGCGACCGGCGTGCTGTTCGAGTTGGTCACCGCGTTGAACCGCACCGCGGACGCGGCCCGGCTCGAGGACCCTGGAACCGACAACCCCGCGGCCAAAGCGGAGTTCATCGAAGGCGCGGCGTTGGTGAACGAGATCGCGCAGATTCTCGGCCTCACCTTCACCGCGGAAGCCAAATCACTCGACGGCGGCAACGAACTCGTCGCGGGGCTCGTGCGGTTGCTGCTCGACCTGCGTAACGGCCTGCGCGCCACCGCCAAGGAGGCGGCGAAGGACAACCCGCTGAAGAAGCCGCTGTTCGACCAGACGGACCTGATCCGCAAGCGGCTCGGGGAACTCGGCGTGACCCTCGAGGACCGCCCCGGCGGCACCACCTGGCGCGTCGGGTAGCGCGACCTCGCGGGGGCGCGCCCTCCGACACTCCGCCGGCGCCGCACAGTCGCTATCAGCCGGGCCGACACCCCCGCACCGGAAGCGCTCCCATGACCACACACCCTCCTGCCGCCCCCGCGCCCAGGCGCATTCTGGGCCTCGACCCGGGGCTGCAAACCACCGGCTACGGCGTCGTCGAGGCCACCGACAAGGGGCCGCGCGTCGTCGATGCCGGCGTTATCCGTTCTGCCGACGGGCGCGACCCTGCGGACATGGCGGGCCGCGTCAAGGCACTTTACGATGGGCTCGTGGAGGTGCTTGTGGAGTGGAAACCCGCGGCGATGGGCGTCGAGCAGCTCTACGCCCACTACAAGCACCCGCGAACCGCGATCCTAATGGCCCATGCGCGGGGCGTTTTTTTTCTCGCAGGCGCGCAGCACGGTGTGCCTTTGACCAGCTACGCGGCCTCGAAGGTGAAGAAGCTCGTCACCGGCAGCGGCCGCGCGAGCAAGGAGCAGATGCAGTTCGCGGTGATGCGCGAGCTCGGCCTCGCGACCCCGCCCGAGCCGCCCGACGTCGCGGACGCGCTCGGCATCGCGCTGTGCCACTACTTCGCCACCAACAGCGGCCCGATGGCCGGCGCGCGCGGGGCGACCTTCACGGGCGTGAACATGCAGGCGCTCCTGGGCAGCGACCCGGACGACCTGAGCGAAGATGCCGACACCAGGAGCGAATCCGCATGATCACCAAGATGACGGGCACGCTGAGCCGGTGCCGGCACGACGAGGACGAGGTGCGCATC
>JBJSXS010000876.1:0-5442 GCA_046086545.1 Gemmata sp. | reverse complement strand
GCCGGGTCGATCTCGTAGAAGGTGAGCTTCTGGCCGCGGCTCACGTAGCACGACGCGCTGCCGGTGCCGAGACCCACCATGGCGACGTGGGAGTTCGCGTCCTTCCCGCCCTGGCGGGTGCGCACCTCGTGGAACATCGCGCCGACCGGGCCGGTGCGGTGGTAGTACGTCAGCGGCTCCTCGCGCGGCGCGAACGACTGCCGCGCGCCCACGATCACAACGTTCTCCCACGGGTTGAGTGCGGTCAGCTGCTGGAACTCGTCCGCCCAGTGCGGTTTGAAGTTCTCGTTGATCTGGGTGCCGTGCAGTGTGGTGCCGTGAACGAGGCGGGTGTACTGCCCGCGCTGCTCCACCTTCAGTATGCCGAAGAAGCTGCGCTCGGTGTGAACCATCTTCACCTCGTCGCTCGACTCTTCGCGGAACGTGCTGATGGCGAGGATGGCGGCCACACAGAGCGCGAAACGCACCGGCCGGTCCACGAAGAAGAAGCAGACCATCACGGGCAGCGCGTACACCAGCACAATGTGCATGGTCTGCACGCTGATTTTCACGCTCTCGGAGACGCTCTTGAGGGTCTTGCCGTAGCCCTCGACGCTGCCGATCTTCTGCAGCCCGTAGTACCCCAGCGCCACCGCGACGGGGATCACCAGGTCGAGCGCCCGCACGACCCGCCGGCGCGTTTCTTCCCTCGGCGACGGTTGCGCTCCGGACGACGCGCCCGCGACTTCGGGTTCCCCGCCGCTCGTTACCAGCCGCGGCACCATCAGGCACGAGACGATGAGTACGAGCTTGAACTCGTAGTCCTGTGTGAACAGCACCGGGGCGAGCAGCGAGTTGAAGATGCCGCCGAGCACGCCGCCGAGCGACATGATGAGGAAGTACGTCGTCAGGTACTGGGGCGGCGGGCGGTCCCGGGCCAGCTCGTAGTGACACATGAGCGCCGCGGCGAAGAACGTCAGGTTGTACAGCAGCAGTTCGAGGCCCGTGCCGGGCTTCACCTCCGAAATCATCAGGAAGATGAGCAGCAGGATCATTACCGGCGCGAGGTTCCCGATCAGGATGCGGAACCACGGCGGGACGCGGCCGAACGCGATGATGAACGTGACCAGGTACAGCGCCAGCGGCCCGACCCAAAGCAGCGGGATGCTCGCGATGTCGGTGGTCATGTGGAACGTGACCCCCAGCATCAGACTGCTCGGCACGAACGCCAGCGCGGTCCATTTCGCCATTCGCCCCCAGGACGGCGGCGGTTCGGTGGGGGGCGGTGCCTCGCCCCCGGTGGCCGCCCCTTGCTTGCCGAGTGCCTTCGCGGTGGACGGCGGCACGCCGAGCGGATTCACCGCCGCCTTGCCGCAGAACGCGATGAAACACGCGAGGCCCGCGAACCCGAACGCCCACACCCACGTTTGGCCGCCCTGCGTCAGGTTCGGCTCGATGAAGATCGGGTAGCCGAGCAGCGAGATCAGGCTCCCGAAGTTGCTGGCCGCATAAAGGAAGTACGGGTCCCGTGCCGACGGGTGCCCGGTGTAGGTGAACCACTTCTGGAGCAGCGTTGCGGTCGTCGAACACACGAAGAAGGGCACGCCGATGGCGACCGTCAGGATCATCAGTACGTGAATCACGGGGCTGGCGTCGCCGGTCGGCGCCAGGGCCTCGACCACCGCGATGGGCGTGTGCTTCTGGCTGAACAGCACGGCCAGCACGAACGCGGTGATGGGCAGGGCCAGCACCGCGAGGTGAATGACCCACTGCTTGCGCGTCTCGGTCACGCGCGTCACCCGGTCGGCATAGAGGTAGCCCAGGAGCAGTAGCGCCTGGAAGAACACCATACAGCCGTTCCACACCGCCGGGCTGCCGCCCAGCAGTGGCAGGACGGCCTTGGCGACCATCGGCTGGACCATAAACAGCAGCGACGCGCTCACGAACATCGTGACGGCGAACAAGAGGGGCACGGGGCTACTCCGGGTGCGAGCGCGTGATCTTGTGAGGCTTGTACCTCGAAGTGTATCGAACCTGCGAATGGGCGTGTAGTTTCGAGATGTGAGAAGCGTGACGTGCAGCCGGAAGTGTCACGTGGGCCGGTCCGCCCGCCGCTGTCGATGTGTACAGGAGCCCACTTTTGGCCCCATCGGTCATCCGCAGTGTAGCGTCGCAGGAATCGCTAACTTCGGGTGACGGACGGGCCGCGTCCGTTCTCGGCGGGTCGCCCCGGCCGGCGGACTTCGTGCTGTTGGTGCAGGCGAAGGCTACACCTTTTGACGGGGGTAGCTTTCAAATGGTCGGTAATGGGAGCCGCACGCGCATTGCGGCGCGGTCAACGCTGACCGCGCGAACGTCTCGACCCACACCAAAACACCAAACCCGCTGTCGCGCGGTTCGCCATCCGGTAGTTTGACGCCACACTCTATCTTCGGGGGCGCGTATGGTTCGCATCGGTATCGTCGGCATCGGGTTCATGGGGAGGATTCACTTCCTCGCGTCGCAGCGCCTCAGAGGGGCGAAGGTGACCGCGGTCTGTAGCCGCGACCCGGCGAAGCGCGCCGGAGACTGGACGAACACGCGCGGCAACTTCGGTCCCGAACCCGGGCGCGTGGACCTCGCCGGCGTCAAGACCTGCGCCGAGTTCGACCAGATGCTCGCAGACCCGGACATCGACCTCATCGACATCTGCACCGTCACCGACCAGCACGCCCCGCTCGCGCTCCAGGCACTCAAGGCCGGCAAGCACGTCCTCGTGGAGAAGGCCATCGCCCTCGGCACTCAGGACGCCGACGCAATGGTGGCTGCCGCGCGGACAGCCGGCAAGCTGCTGATGGTCGCGCACGTGCTGCCGTTCTTTCCCGAGTTCAAGTATGCGGCCCAGGTAATTGGGAGCGGAGAGTACGGGAAGTTGCGCGCGGCGCATTTCAACCGGCTCATTTCCAAGCCGGACTGGTCCGCGAACATCAGCGACGTCGAAAAGACCGGCGGCCCGGCGGTCGACTTGCACATCCACGACACGCACTTCATCGGTCTCGTGTGCGGCGTCCCCAAACTAGTGTTTTCCGTCGGCACGCTCGAGGGCAACGCGGTGTCGTACCTCACGACCTCCTACCTCTACGGCCCCGGCGGGCCGGCGGTGACGTGCTCGAGCGGTGCGCTGACGATGAGCGGGCGCGCTTTCACGCACGGCTATGAGATCTATCTGGAGCGCGCGACGCTGGTCTACAACGGCGAGAAACTAACGGTTCTCACGGACGACGGCAGGCAGACGGTTCCGGCACTGCCCGGCGGGGGCGACCCGATTGCGGCTTTCACCGACGAACTTCAGGCCGCGGCAGACGGGGTGACGGCGGGGAGGGAACCGGCGCTGCTGAGCGGGCAACTGGCGCGGGACGCGCTTGTGCTGTGCCACAGGGAAATCGAGTCCGTGAAGCTGGGGAAGGCGGTCGCCGTCGCGTAGCTGCCCAGAGCGCCCAGTCGCGGTTACCGGTACACCCTGCCGGTCTTGCGTCGGAATGCGGCGCGTTAAGCTGCAACGGTTCTCGCGGTCCCGCCGGTTCTGCCGAACTGAACAGGCAGAGCCGGAACGGTGAACTTCGAGGCCGTGCGATGACGCTGCGAAGCCTGGCAATCTGCGTGGTGCTGGCGACCGTGTCCGCGAGCGCCGGGTGCGTCACGCACTGCCACAAGGGGTTCAAAAAGGCGCTGGATCAGGTCACCGAATACGACCTGCCGCCGCGGTGCCGCGGGCAGGTGCATGTGTTCATGATTCACGGCCTCGCCCCGTCCAGCGACAGTGTGCTAAGCGCGCTGCGCCTGAACCTCGCGCAGAACGGGTTCGCGAAGGTCGGGCTGTGCGGGGCGTGCGACCCGTGGTGGGTGAAGAGCGAGGTCGCGTGCATCCGCCAACACGACCCGGACGCGCGGTTCGTACTGCTCGGGTACGACTGCGGCGGCCCGGTGGCGTGCTGGCTCGCCCGGAGCCTCGCCGAAAAGGGTGTGTCCGTCGATGCCGTGGTGCTGCTGAACCCGGTCGGCTGTTCGGCCGAGCCGTGCGGCGCGCAGACGCTCCTCATCACGACCCCGAAGTGTGTGACGTGCGTCCCGCACGCTCAGAAGGTGGTGGTGCCCGACGTTTCGCACTTCGGTCTGCCGAACAGCCCGCAAACGGTGTCGGCCGTCACGGCCCTGCTGAGCGAGATCGCGGCGGGGAACTGCCAGCCGCCAGTGGAGGAGCAACCGGCGTGGGGCTATCCGCACGCCCCTGAGGTGCGCCGCATCCCGAACAAGCCGCAGGGCTCCGACTGGGACTTCCTGGCGGACAGGCCCGGTCCGACGCGCTCCATCGGCACCCAGACCGCCGCACAGCCGGTGGCCCAACCGAAGGCCGGGCCGGTCACCGCCGCCGGCGCGGTCATCCTCAAGCCGTGACGTGCGGTCGTACAACAAGCGCATGAAGCTGAAGCAACAGCCCGAGGACTTCCGCGTCATAGAGTTGACCGATACGGTCCCGGGCGCGAGCGGCGAGTTCGCTCTGTACCGGCTCGACAAGACGGGCTGGACGACGCCGGACGCGCTCGCGGCCGTGCGCCGGCGCCTCAACCTCGACGCCCGCCGCGTGAGCTACGGCGGACTGAAGGACCGGCACGCGGTCACCTCGCAGCACATCACCGCGTTCCGCGGGCCGAAGCGGAACCTTTCGCACGAGCGCGTCACCCTCACCTACCTCGGGCAGTGCCCGGAGCCGTTCACCGCAGCGCAGATCCGGGCCAACAGGTTCACCCTCACGCTTCGCGCGATGAGTGCCGAAGCGGTTCCCCGCGCCGAATCCGCGTTGCGTGAGGTCGCCGACGCTGGCCTCCCGAACTACTTCGACGACCAGCGGTTCGGATCGGTCGGGGGCGGCGAAGAGTTCATCGCACGCGAAATGGTTTTCGGCCGTTTCGAGCGGGCGCTGTGGCTCGCGCTCGCCGCGCCATACGAGTTCGACCGGGCCGACGCCAAGCGCGAGAAGGCGACGCTCACGGCACTGTGGGGCAAGTGGCCCGAGTGTCAGGCAAAACTCCCCAAAGGGCACGCGCGAAGTCTCGTGAGCTACCTCGCGGTGCATCCCACCGACTTCAAGGGCGCGGTCGCCCGCCTGCGCCCGGAGTTGCAAGGGTTGTACCTGTCCGCGTACCAGAGCTACCTTTGGAACAAGATGCTCGCCGCGTGGCTCACCGGCGCGCTCGGCGGCGCGAACATGGTTAACGTGGAACTGAAACTCGGGAGCGTGCCCGCGCCGGTGCGCGTGCCGGACGAGCGTCGCGCGGCGTGGGAGGCGCTGACGCTGCCGCTGCCATCGGCGCGGTTGAAGCCCGAGCCCGGTGCGACGTGGCTGCCCGTCGCGGAAGCGGTGCTGAGGGACGAAGGGCTATCGCTGCCGGAGCTTAAAGTGAAGGGGATGCAGAGGCCGTTCTT
>JBJSXS010000875.1:0-15379 GCA_046086545.1 Gemmata sp. | reverse complement strand
GGGGCCAGCATGACGGGGTCCTCCCATCATCGCCGACGACCCGACGGTCCCGTTGCGCGCCACACTTTTACTCCGCCGTTCCACCCTCCTCGCGCCACGCTTTTGCTCCGCCGTCTACACTCCTGGCGGGCCCGATACTGATATCTTGTACACTACCGATATTGCGTGATGCAACGCGAATGTCAACGCGCCCGCGCGGATTTTTCGCGCCCGCGGGGTACGATGTGCGGTTGTGGCCCCCACCGCGCACACTCATTAAGGACCGCTGACATGGTTCGCATCCTGGCCCTCGCCGTGACCGCGGCGGTCGCGGGTGTCGCGCTCGCGGCCGAGCCCCCCAAGCGCGAGAAGCCGAAGTACGAGTTCCCCGAGAAGTACGACCCGGACGGCATCGGCAAGGTGTACCTGGGGCGCGAGATCGCGCACGTGATGGGCTACGGCGGCATCGGGTGGCTCGAGCGCAAGGAGCGCATCAAGGAGGAAGCCCCCGAGAAGCTCATCAAGGCGCTCGACCTGAAAGACGGGATGGTCGTCGCGGACGTGGGCGCCGGCAGCGGGTACCACACGTTCATGATGGCGCCGCTCGTCGGCGCGAAGGGGAAGGTGATCGCGTCCGACATTCAGCAGCAGATGCTGGACGTCGTGACCAAGAAGGCGAAGGAGCTGAAGGTCACGAACGTCGAGACGGTGAGGGGCACCGCCCTTGACCCCAAGCTCCCCTCGGGCAAGGTCGACCTCGCGCTCATGGTGGACGTGTACCACGAGTTCGAGCACCCCTACGAGATGACCGAGCGGCTGGTCGAGGCGCTCAGGCCGGGCGGCCGGCTGGTGCTCGTCGAGTTCAAGGCGGAAGACGACAAGGTGCTGATCAAGCGCGTCCACAAGATGACCGAGCGGCAGGTGCTCAAGGAGCTGGCGGTGTTCCCCGAGATGGAGCACACCAAGACCGTCGGCACGCTCCCGTGGCAGCACGTCGTCATCTTCACCAAGAAGGAACCGAAGAGGTGACCGCCCTTCTGCTGCTCGCGGGCCTGGGCGCGCCGCCAGACCCGCCCGCGGTCGTGAGCGCAGAACCGGACCCGGCGCTCAACGCGGCGTTCCGCCGGCGGGACGGGTGGGTCGGCGGCGACGGCGCGTTCTCCGTCGCGCTGTCGGACCGGCGCGCGCTGTGGCTGTTCAGCGACACGTGGGTCGGCACCGTGCGCGACGGCAAGCGCACGGGCGTGGCGATGGTGAACAACACCGTCGGCGTTCAGGAGGGGTCGGGCGCCAACCTGAAGCTCACCTTCGCGGTGCAACAGGCCGCGGGCGGCAAGCCGGCGGCGGTCTTCGCCCCGCCGGGCAAGGACGGGTGGTTCTGGCTGTTCGCGGGGCACCACGCGGGCGACGCGCTGCACGTGTTCCTCCCCCGGTTCGAGAAGGCCGGCGCGGGCGCGTTCGGGTTCAAGGCGCTCGACGTGTGGCTCGGCACGGTCGCGAACCCCGGCGATGACCCTCTGAAGTGGCAAATCAAGTACACGACGGTGCCGTTCGCGGACCTCGACGCGAAGCGCAAGGTGTCGTTCGGCTCGTCCGTGCTGACGGTCGGCGATCACGCCTACGTGTACGGCTACGCGGAGGAACCCGGGAACCCGTTCCCGCGGCGCGGGCTGCTCGCCGCGCGGGTGCCGAAAGACAAGCTCGCGGACTTCGAGCAGTGGCGGTTCTTCGCCGGCGGCGGGTGGAAGAACGACGCCAAGAGCGCGACCGCGCAGGCGGGCGGCCTCGCGGCGGAGTTCTCCGTGAGCTACCTGCCGGACCTGAAGCGGTACGCGCTGGTGTACACCGAGAACGGCCTGGGCGAGCGCGTCGTCGCGCGCTTCGCGACATCCCCCGACGGGCCGTGGGGCGGCCCGGTGCTGCTGTACACCTGCCCGGAGATGAAGAAGGACAAGAAGGTGTTCACCTACGCCGGGAAGGCCCACCCGCACCTCGCCGGCGCAAACGAGCTGGTGATCTCCTACGCGACCAACTCGTTCGACCTCGGCCCGGTGATCAACAACGCGGAACTGTACTGGCCCACGTTCGTTCGCGTGCGGCTGAAATAATTCGCCGCTCGCCCCGAACCCGTTCTGGAGCAAACCCGATGAGCCTGCAAGGTAAGCGCGTCGCGGTCCTGGTCGAGCAGCAGTACCAGGAAATGGAAGTGTGGTACCCGGTGTACCGGCTGCGCGAGGCCGGGTGCGCGGTGGAGTTGGTCGGCCCGGAGGCCGGCAAGACCTACGCGAGCAAGCTCGGCTACCCCGCGAAGGCCACGCTCGCGGCGCCCGACGCGAAGGCCGCGAACTTCGACGCGGTGGTGATCCCGGGCGGGTTCTCGCCCGACTACATCCGCCGCAGCGCCCACATGCTGCAACTGGTGCGCGACGCGCTCGCGCAGGGCAAGCCGGTCGCGGCGATCTGCCACGGCCCGTGGGTTCTTTGCTCCACCACAGGTTTGAAGGGCAAGCAGGCGACGTGCTTCCACTCGATCAAGGACGACCTCACGAACGCGGGCGCGACCTACGTCGATCAGGCGGTGTGCGTGGACGGCAACGTCATCACGAGCCGCACGCCGGACGACCTGCCCGCGTTCGTGGTCGCGCTGATGGAAATGATGCGCAAGGGGTGAAACGAACGAACCACGCGGCGAACCGAGCGCCACCCGCTGCACGTCTCGGGGCGTAATCAGCCTCACCCGAAGCTACCCGCGGGCGCCGCGAACCGCTACGCTCTCTTCACGTCTCCTCACTCCCTCGCAAGGCAGTTGAAATGGCATTCTTCTCCGACGTTCCGAAGATCAAGTACGAAGGTCCGGACAGCACCAACCCGCTCGCGTACCGGCACTACAACCCGGACGAGCTGGTCGAAGGCAAGTCCATGCGCGACCACCTGCGGTTCGCGGTGTGCTACTGGCACACGTTCCGCGGCACCGGCGGCGACCCGTTCGGCCCGGGGTGCGCCGTCCGCCCGTGGGAGGACGGCACCGACTCCCTCGACATGGCGCTGAAGCGCGTGGACGTGGCGTTCGAGTTCATGGACAAGCTCGGCGTCCCGTACTACTGCTTTCACGACCGCGACGTGAGCCCCGAAGGGGCGAACCTCTCCGAGACCAACAAGAACCTCGACGCGGTCGCCAGGAAGCTCGCGGAGGCGCAGAAGCGGACCGGCATCAAGCTCCTGTGGGGCACCGCGAACCTGTTCTCCAACAAGCGGTTCGTGCACGGCGCCAGCACCAGCAGCAACGCGGACGTGTTCGCGTACTCCGCGGCGCAGGTGAAGAAGGCGCTTGAGGTGACGAAGGAACTCGGCGGCGAGAACTACGTCTTCTGGGGCGGGCGCGAAGGGTACATGACCCTCTGGAACACCGACCTCAAGCGCGAGCTCGGCCACCTCGCGAAGTTCCTCCAGATGGCGGTGGACTACAAGAAGAAGATCGGGTTCGCCGGCACGTTCCTGATCGAGCCGAAGCCGCACGAGCCGACCTCGCACCAGTACGACTTCGACTGCGCGCACTCGCTCGCGTTCCTCCGCGGCGCGGGGCTGGAGAAGGAGTTCAAGTTCAACGTGGAGACGAACCACGCGTCGCTCGCGCGCCACACGATGGGCCACGAACTCGAGTACGCGAGCATGAACGGCATGCTCGGCTCGATTGACGCCAACCGCGGCGACGCGCTGCTCGGGTGGGACACGGACCAGTTCCCAACGGACCTGTACCTCACGGCGCAGGTCATGCTGATCGTGCTGAACCAGGGCGGCATCGGCAGCGGCGGCATGAACTTCGACGCCAAGGTGCGGCGCGACAGCTTCGAGCCGATCGACCTGTTCCACGCGCACATCGGCGGCATGGACGCGTTCGCTCACGGCCTCAAGATCGCCGCCGCGATGCGCAAGGACGGGGTTCTCAAGAGCATCGTGAAGCACCGCTACTCGTCGTGGGACAGCGGCGTCGGCGCGGAGGTCGAAGCGGGCAAGCACGACCTCGCCTCGCTCGAGGCGTACATGCTCAAGAAGGGCGACGCGGCCCCGAACGTGTCCGGCCGCCAGGAGCTGATCGAGAACATCCTGAACCGCTACCTGAGGTAGGCGGGTTCGTCGGTGCCCGGGTGCGCCGCACGCGTGCGCAACCGGGCGGCGCCGGCCGCCGGCGCCGCCCGGCCGACCCTGTTGCACTTCTGCCGCGAGCCGGCACCCTGTCTTCGCCGTGCCGATTGATTACCGATGGCCCACCGAGTGCCCGATCCCGCGGCGCGGTGCCGCAGTGGGCCGGGCGCATCCGCCCCCAACTGGCCGCCCGCAAGAGCACGCTGTTCCGGATCTTCGGGGTCGTGTTCGCCCGTTGCGGCGCCTTCGCGTGGCTGGTGATGCTCGCGGTCGCGCCGGGTCCGGTGAAGGTCGTGCGCCGTAACTTCACGCGCCGCGCGGCTCGCATCGCGCGGGGCCCAAGTGCGGAGCCGCGTGCGGCTTCCGGGGTCACCTCTTACGAACCTCAACCGGGGTCGTGTTCTTCTGCGGCGCGCCCGGGCTGCTGCGCCCGTCGGCCACCCACTTCTCAAGCTGCCGGGTGAGGCGCGCGACGACCTCCGGGTGCTTGTCGGCGACGTTCGTCTTCTCGCCGATGTCCTTCGCGAGGTCGAACAGTTGCGTCGCGGGCAGGCCGGCTTCGTCCTTGCCCGGGCGCGGCGCGCTCCAGCCGCCGGAGCCGGCGCACAGGCACAGCTTCCAGTCGCCCTCGCGCACCCCGAACGAGCCGTTGATGGAGTGAACCACGACCCCCTCGCGCACCTTCCCCTCACGCACCCCAAGCGCGGGCAGAAGGCTGACGCTGTCTTCGGCCGCGGTGTCGGGCACCTTCGCGCCGATCGCGTCGGCGCACGTCGCGAACAGGTCGGTGTGGCACGCGAGCGCTTTCGAGGTGCTGCCGGGCTTCACCTTCCCGGGCCAGCGCACGAAGAACGGCACGCGGTGGCCGCCCTCGTACACGTCCGCCTTGCTGCCGCGGAACACGTGGTTCGGGTTGTGCCCGAGCTTCGCGAGCGCGGGGAAGTCGGCCTGCGGCGAGCACCCGTTGTCGCTGGTGAAGACGACGAGCGTGTTGTCCTCGAGGCCGTGCTTCTTGAGGGCCGCGAGCACGTCGCCCACCGCCGCGTCGGTCTGCATCACGAAGTCGGCGTAGGCGTTCAGCTTGCTCTTTCCGTCCCACTCCTTCGACGGCGCGACCGGGGTGTGTGGCGTCGTCAGCGGCAGGTACAGGAAGAACGGCGACTTCTCCTTGGCGCGCCCCGCGATGTACGCGGCCGCCTTGTCGCGCAACGTCCGCAGCACGCCTTCGGCCTCGAAGCCCGGGGCGGCCGGTCCCTTGCGCGTGCGCCCCGGTTTGCCCGCGAACATCACAAGATCACGGTCCTCGGTGGGGTTCGCCACCACCTTGTCGTTCTCGATGAAGGTGTACGGCACCATGTCGAGCGACGCCGAGATGCCGAAGTAGTAGTCGAAGCCCACGGCGTTGGGGCCGTTCTTGATCGGCTTGTCGTACTCGACGTTGAACACCTGCTCGCGCGGCTCGATGTTGAGTTCGCTCACCTTCTTGTTGGGCTTGAGCTCCCAGTCCATCCCGAGGTGCCACTTGCCCACGCAGGCGGTGTGGTACCCGTTGTCTTTGAGGAGTTGCGCGGCCGTGAGCCGGCCGGGCTCGATGAGCCGCGGCGAGAGGCCGCCGAGGACGCCGCTCTTGAGCTTCGACCGCCACGCGTACCGCCCGGTCACGAGGCCGTACCGCGTGGGCGAGCAGACGGCGCTGGGCGAGTGCGCGTCGGTGAACGTCATCCCCGCGGCCGCGAGCGCGTCGAGGTGCGGGGTCGCAATCTTGCCGTCGGGGTTGAGGCACCGCACGTCGCCGTAACCCAGGTCGTCCGCGAGGATCACCACAATGTTCGGCTTGTCGGCGGCGCGAGCTGGCAGCGCCGCGACGAGCAGCGCGAAGAGGGCTGAGGGGACCTTCATGCGAACCTCCGCGGGGAAGCGAGAGGTGCGATGATACCAGCCGCGACTGGAACCGAGAAGAAACAAGGCGGCCGGGCCGCTGCGAGAGAATCTCGCAGCGGCCCGGACGCGCGCCCCAGACAGAGGCGGTCTACCTCGCCTTCCGGCTTGATGGTGTTGCCGACGGCGCTGGCGTCGATCTTGTACTTCAGGGTGGCGGTGGTCAGCTCGGACTCGACGCGGCCGAGCTTGTCCTTCACCTGCACCTTCACCTCGCCGCTCATGCTCACCTCGCCGGTGCCGGCCATGAACGACAGCTCGTCGCAGGTGCCCTCGGCCCCGAACCCGGCGAACCGCACCTTGCCCTTCGCGGTCACCGCGGACAGCCCCTGGCCCTTCTCGGGCGACTTGATGTCCACCTTCTCGCACGCGACCTTCATCACCAGGTCGTCGCCGTGCTTCACCTCGAACGTCGGCTCGCCCTCGCCCACGCGGAGCAAGATGCGGAACTTCGGGGCCGCGGCCGGCGCGGCGGCGGTCGCCGGCCCTTTCGTCGGCGGAACGTCGATCTCGATGGGCAGCGGCGGCGCGCCCGCGTTGCCGCTCGGCACGCCCAGCGCAGGGGGCGCGGAAGGCGCCACCGCGGGCGGGGCGCTCGTGCTAGTGCCGCCGACCGGGGTGACGTTCGCCGGCGGGGCCGGCAGCGGTTTGGTGGCCGGCTCGGGCGAGCCGACCGGCTTGCTCGGCAGCGGCGGGAGCGGGTCACCGGCCGGGGCCGGCGGCATCGGCACGGCCTTCGGCGCGTCCGCCGGCGGGGTGGCCTTCGCCGGCGCGCCCTTCGAGTCCGGCACCGGGAGGCCCGGCAGGGCCGGCGGCGCGGGCAGCGCGTTGGTGGTCGGGTCGGCCGGCTTGGCTTCCGGCTTCGTTTCCGGCTTGGCCGGCTCCAGGGCCGCCGCCGGGGTGAGGTCGGGGATCGCGGGCACCTTGCCGGCGTCCGGGGTGGGCACCTTCGGCAACTCGGGCGCGGGCGTGGCGCCGGCGGGGGCCAGTTGCGGCGCGGCGGGGCCGGGCACCGGCAGCGCGGGCGGGGTGGTGGTGGGCCCGGTCGGCGCGCCGGCGGGCGCCACCTTCGGCGCCTCGGCGGTCACCGGCGCTTCGGGCTGCCGGCCCTTCGTCTTGTCGAGCTTCGGGCACTGGCTCGCGGCGGCGGCCAGCCCGCCAATCGACACGCCCAGTACCCCGGCCATCATTTTCCAGCGGGACAGCGACATGGTGAGTGCTCCTCTCTGGCGCTGCGACCTGGGGGCCGCGAACGTCCGAGTTCGCGGGGTCGGGACACGCCTGGGTCAAATGCGGGGAGCGGAATAGCCGCGCACTCTTCCCGTGTCTGCGCCACTTTCCCAGAGGGTGTCTCGCATCGCTTCTCCCGCTCGCCAAAGCACATACATTCTCTCTGCCCGGCCGTTCTCAACCTCTCGACCTGTAACATTTACGTCAAAACATGAGCCGCCCCAAAGTGTTCGTCGCGCGCCGCATCCCCGACGAAGGTCTGAGTGCAATTCGGGCCGCGTGCGACGTGGACGTGTGGCCCGACCGGCTCCCGCCGCCGCCCGACGAACTGCGGCGGCGGGTCGCGGACTGCGACGGCCTCGTCTCGCTGCTCACCGATAAGGTGGACGCGGCGCTGCTCGACGCGGCACCGCGCTTGAAGGTGGTGAGCAACTTCGCGGTCGGGTTCAACAACGTGGACGTGCCCGCGTGTACCGCGCGCGGGGTGTGCGTCGGGAACACGCCGGGCGTGCTGACCGCCGCGACCGCCGACATCGCGGTGACGCTGCTGCTCGCGGCCGCACGGCGGTTGGGCGAGAGCGCGACCGACGCGCGCGAGGGCCGGTGGCTCACGTGGGAGCCGCTCGGCTGGCTCGGCGCCGACCTCGTGGGCCGCACGCTCGGCATCGTGGGCATGGGCCGGATCGGGTTCGCCACCGCGCAGCGGCTCCGCGGCGGGTGGGGCATGAACGTGCTGTACACCGCGCGCGGGCCGAAGGACGCGGCCGACCGCGAACTCGGTGCCACGCGCGTGGAACTCGACGAGCTGCTCGCGCGCAGCGACTTCGTGTCCGTCCACGCGGACCTGAACCCGACGACGAAGGGCCTCTTCGGGGCCGCTCAGTTCGCGAACATGAAGCGCTCGGCCGTGTTCGTGAACACCTCGCGCGGCCCGCTGGTGGATCAGGTCGCGCTGGCACAGGCGCTCCGGAGCGGCACCGTCGCGGCCGCCGGCCTCGACGTGACCGACCCCGAACCGCTGCCGCCCGACCACGAACTCTTCAAGCTCCCGAACTGCGTGATCGCGCCCCACATCGCGAGCGCCACCGTCGACACGCGCGACGCGATGGCCCGCCTGTGCGCGGGCAACCTGCTCGCCGGGGTGAAAGGCGCCCCGCTGCCCCACTGGGTGAACCCCGATGTCGCCGCCACGCGCCGGAAGTGAAGTGCCGGCCCGGTCCGGTCGAGCGGGGCTTCGGCCCCGCTCGACGAGTACAATGCCGTCATGTCAAGCGCCATCACCCTCGCGACGCGCGGCGACGGGGTCGCGGTCCTCACGTTC
The DNA here is from genome assembly GCA_046086545.1 of Gemmata sp. Classification (GTDB taxonomy): domain Bacteria; phylum Planctomycetota; class Planctomycetia; order Gemmatales; family Gemmataceae; genus Gemmata. The sequence goes on along the minus strand of JBJSXS010000875.1, from coordinate 6,768 downwards.
GACCAGCCCGGCAGCAGGGCGAACGTACTCACACGCGAGCTGTGGGTCGAGTTCGGCGCCACTCTGCGCGCGGTCGCCTCGCGCACCGACCTGAAGGGGTTGGTCCTGGCGAGCGCGAAGCCGGGCATCTTCATCGCGGGCGCGGACCTGAAGTTGCTCGCGGGCGCCCCCGCGCCCAACGACCCCGAAGTGCGGGCGTTCATCGAACTGGGCCTGCGCGTACTGGAGCAACTCGAGGCGCTGCCGTTCCCGACCTGCGCGGCCATCGACGGCGCCGCGCTCGGCGGCGGACTGGAGGTCGCGCTCGCGTGCGACCTGCGCGTGTGCGGCACGAACCCGAAGGTGCAGCTCGGGCTGCCGGAAGTGAAGCTCGGGCTGATTCCCGGGTGGGGCGGCACGCAGCGGCTGCCGCGACTGATCGGGGCTAACGCAGCGGCGGAAATGGTAACTTCCGGTCGGAGCGACACCGCCCTCAACGCCGGCCCGTCGGGTTCGGGGCTTGCGGATGGGCCGACCGATTCGGGGGCCCTCCTCGCTGAGGCGGTCGCCCGGACCGCCCGCAGCAACGCGCCGGCTGTTCGCGCCAGGAGGTTGGGTGCGGGGCCGGTCGGCGAGCCGATCACCGCGGCCGCCGACAGCGCGGCCGCGGCAGAAGCGGTGCGCGTGATGGCCGAAGGGGCCGCCCTGCCCCTTTACGACGCGATCAGGCTCGAAACCGAGGCGTTCGTCCGGCTCGCCGGGGCTGACGAGTCGAAGCGCCTCATCGCCGAGTTCTTCGCGGGCCGCAAGAAGTAGCGAGCGAGCAGCGCGCCGCGCCCGGCCGGGCGCGTGCGAAAGCGCGGCTCGCACGCGCCGTCAGAACCAGCCGAAGAACAGCCGGCGCACGTCGAGTACGACGACGAACAGCATCAGCGACAGGATCATGAACAGCCCGGCGTACATGAACACCGCGAACAGGCGCTCGGGCACCGGGCGCCCGGTCACCTTCTCGTAGATCAGGAACACCATGTGCCCGCCGTCCAGCACCGGGATCGGCAGGAAGTTCACCACCGCCAGGTTCACCGAGATCATCCCGAGGAACAGCAGGAACTGCCAGAAGTCCTCGCCCGCGAACCGGTACGACACGGTGGCGATGGTCAGCGGGCCGCTCATCGTCTTCACGCTCACCCGGCCGAACACCATCGAGTACAGGTTCATGTACACGACCTTGACGAACCGCCCGGTGCGGAGCGCGCCGAGGCGAATGGCGTCGCCCACGTCGGCCGCCTTCTGCACCTGAAGCTCGGTCTGGAAGATCAGGCCGCGGTCGTCGGTGCCGAACTCAGGGTTGGGCCGCCCGCGCACCGTCACGGCGAACGTCTCGGTCTCGCTCCGCTTCACCTTCAGGTCGATTTCGGGCTGCGCCCCGGCCTGGTACGCGGACTCCGCGCTGGCCCACTGGTACGGCTTCAGGTCCTCGTTCCACTCGCCCGGCACCGCCTTGCCGTCGGCGCCGGCGCTCTTGAAGCGAACGGCGACGATCACGTCGCCCGGCTTCAGCGGCTTGGGCCCGCCGCCCGGGTCCGCGGCCGGCGGCGCGGCCCCGAACAGGCGCTTGATGCGGGCCCAGGGGCCGGTCGGCGGGTCGCCGGCCGCGGCCTTCGCCTGGTCCGCAGGGCCGCCCGCGGTCACGTCGTCGATGATGCCCTCGACCCAGTACGCCAGCCCCAACCCGCTCACCGGCAGGGGGCTGTTGGGCAGTGTGACCGTCTCGCGGTCGAACCGGTACGACGGGTCGAAGTCCACCTTCACGCGCACGGTCTCGTCTGTGGGGTGCGCCTGGCGCGACACGACCAGCTCCACCGAAAGGCCGGCGCGCCCGTCCGCCCACCGGTTCAGTTGGTGCGGGAGCAGCAGCGGGTCGAGAGGGCGCACGTCCACCGCCTTCGGGTCGGGCGCCTCGAACTCCTTCTTCTTCCAGTCCACTTCCCCGGCGACGTACCACACGCGCTTGCCGCCCCTGTCCGGCGGGAGCAGCACGGCCTTGATGCGGTCGCCGCGGGTCGGGCGCGGCCCGGCCTCCTTGCGCGCGACCACGCCGGCCGCCTCCGCGGTGCCGCCGGCGCGGAGCGCGACCACCTCGCCCATGCGGACCCGGACCCCGAGGTCGTGCCGGAACGCGGGCTTCGCCGTGACGGCGACCGGCTCGGACCCTTCCGCGGCGCCGGCGCGGCGGGCGCGGAAGGTCACGTCCTTGCCCGCCAGCAGCACCATGCGCCGCTGGTAGTCGGCGTAGGACGCCAGCGGGGTCGCGGCCGCGGGGTCCGCGGGGTCGGTCATCGCGACGATGCGGTCGCCCGCCTGGAACTTCGGCTCCGCGTCGGCCGCCGGCGTCCCCGGGACCACGGGCACGAACCCCGAGCGCTTCGGCGCGGTCGCGAGGGTGAGCGTGTACGGCGGCGAGATGCCGAGCTGCGGGAACCGCTGGCCCTCGTCCCGCAGCGGCGACACGGTGTTGCCCTTGAACGTCGCCCCGCCGCGCTCCCACTCGATGGGCAACTGCTCGTCCTTGTGGGTGCCCATCACGATGGGGCGGATGTCGTCGAAGTACGGGTCGGCGCGCCCGCCGATCTGGGTGATGCGGTCGTCGGTGCGCATCCCGGAGCGCCACGCGGCCCCCCCGCTCTCGACCGAGTTCACGGTCGCCGGCTTCTCCTGCACCCCGTGCAGGTACGCGGCCACGAAGCACGCCATGCCGAGGATGATGTTCATGATCACCCCGGCCGAGATGATGAGCATCCGCTGGCCGACGCTCTTCTTGCGGAAGCTCCGCGGGTCGTCTTCGGCCTCCTCGCCGTCGGCCCCGTCGCCCTCGCCCACCATCTGCACGAACCCGCCGAGCGGGATGATGCCGATCTTGTAGGTGGTTTCGCCCCACTTGTACTGGCAGAACGGCACCGCGGGGCCGAACCCGATGCTGAACATGTTGACGTGGACGTCGCACCACTTCGCCGCGGCGAAGTGGCCGAGTTCGTGGATGAAGATGATGAACCCCAGGCCCAGCACGACCTTGAGCGTGTCGAAGGGGTCCAGGTAGCGGCACACGAGCGCGACGACGACGGCGGTGGTGACGAGCGAGAACGCGTTCTCGCGCGCCCACGCCTTGAGCGCGGACACCTCCTGCCCGCGGTCCGGCTCGCCCGGCGCGCCCGCGTTGGGGGGCGGCGGGTTCACTGGGGGCGGGCCACCGGCGTTCGGGTTCGGGTCCAACGGGCTACCTCCTGCCGCGCCCACGCGTCGAGCGCCATGAGCCGCGCGAGCGTGGGCCGGGTCTCGTAGTCGTGCGAAGAGAGCACCGCCCGGCAGCACCGCGCGATGTCCAGAAAAGCCAACTCGCCGTTCAGAAAGCGGGCCACCGCGGCCTCGTTGGCCGCGTTCAGCACGGCCCCGCAGGTGCCGCCGCGCCTCACCACCTCGAAGCCCAGGTCGAGCGCTTCGAACGTCTCCCGGTCCGGCTGCTGGAAGTTCAGCGCCGCGAGCGCCTGCCAGTTCAGGCGCTTCGCGGGCCCCGGCACGCGCGCGGGGTGCAGTAGCGCCAGCTGGATCGGCAGCCGCATGTCCGGGGGCGACAGCTGCGCCAGCACCGAGCCGTCGTTAAACTCCACGAACGAGTGTATAACGGACTCCGGGTGAACGATCACGTCGATCTGCTCGGCGGCGAGGCCGAACAGCCACCGCGCCTCGATCACCTCCAGCGCCTTGTTCATCAGCGTGGCGCTGTCGACGGTGATCTTCGGCCCCATCTGCCAGGTCGGGTGCTTGAGCGCCTGCTCGGGCGTGACGCGGTCCAGCTCGCGCGCGGTGCGCCCGCGGAACGGCCCGCCGCTGGCGGTCAGCACCACGCGCTCGACGTCCGTCGCGGTGTGCCCGGTGAGCGCCTGGAAGATCGCCGAATGTTCGCTGTCCACGGGCAGCAGTTGTGCCCCGCGGGCGGCCGCCAGTTCCGTCACCAGCGGCCCGGCGACGACCAGCGTCTCCTTGTTCGCCAGCGCGACCGTTTTTCCCGCTTCGAGGGCCGCCCACGTCCCTTCGAGGCCCGCGGCGCCGACCACCGCGGACACGACCACGTCGGTGCCCGCGTCCGCTACCAGTCGCGCGACGCCGTCGGGCCCACACAGGAGTTCGGTTTCGGGGGGGAAGGATTTTTTGTCCGCCCGCTCGAACGCGGTGCGCGAGCAGAGGACCGCGAACTGGGGCTTGAACGCGCGGCACTGCTCCGCGAGCTGTTCCCACTTGGAGTGGGCCGCGAGGCCGGCCAGTTCGAGCTTGTGGGGCAGCGCGCGCAGCACGTCGAGGGTGCTGGTGCCGATGGACCCGGTGGAGCCGAGCACCGCGACTCTTTTCGCGCGCGAGACGCTCGGCTGTGGGGACGGCATTACGCACACCGGTGAACCGCGGGCGGAACTCGCAGGCGGGTACCGGGTATTGTACGAGGGGGGGCAAAGGAACGACAGAGCGCGCCGGGCCGGTCGCCCCGGGCGAAACGAGGCGCCGGCCGCCGCCGCCGAGGCCCGCGTACCCGCCCGGCTCGGCGCGTTTCGCGCGGCCCGGGCGCGGGGTCGTGAGCGCGCGCCGGCGTGCGCCCGCGCACCGGCCGCGGGGAGCACGATGCCGCGGCCGTCCGATCACTCCTTCTCGGGCTTCGGCTTGTCGCCGCTGGGCTTGTCGCCGGTCGGCTTCTTGCCGCCGCTCACGATCAGCACGGCGGCGGACTCGTCCGCCGCGAGCGTCACGGTGGCCGTGTCGCCGACCTTCAGGTCCGCGAACGCGCCTTCCTTCTCCCCGATCAGCACCTTGCCGCCCGGGGCGAGCTTGACCACCCGGGCCGACTTCTCGGCGCCGACGGTGAGGGTAGTCGCGTCGATCTGCTTGACGGTCCCGGTGAAGGTCGGGCCCGCGACGACCGCCTCGCTGGCCTCGCGCGCCTGCCCGTCCTTAGCGCCGATGATGGTGAACGTCGCGAACGCGCCCGTCGGGATCGCGTCGAGTTTCACGGTCTTGCCGTCGACGGTGATCTTCGCGTCGGCGGTCAGCTTGACGCGGGTCTCGCGGGCGCCTTCGCCCTTGCCGGTGAGCACGGTGATCGTGTTGGCCTTCGCGTCGGTGCCGGTGACCTTGCCGCCGAACTTCGGCGCCTTCTCGGGCTTCGCGCCGGGCTTGTCGCCCTCGCCCGGCTTGCCCGGCTTCTCGCCGTCCCCGCGCGCCGCTCCGCTGCTGATGGCGATCGCGCTCTCGCCGTCGGAGGCGAGCGTCACCGTCACCTTGTCTCCGGCCTTGATGTCGGCCAGCTTCGCGCCCTTGCCGCCGATCAGCACCTTGCCGTCGGCCGCGAGCTTGAACACGCGCGCCGCCTTCTCGCCCTCCAGCGTGATACTCGCCTGATCGACCTTCGCCACCACGCCGTTAACAGTGGCCCCGGTGACCTTCAGGTCGATGATCTCGGGGAGCATCCCGTCCTTCAGCGCGTTGGCCTGGAACGCGGCGAACGCGTTCTTCGGGATCGCGTCCAGCTTCGCGTCCTTGCCGTCGACGGTGACCCTCGCGTCCTTCGCGATGGGGTACAGGCGCTCGACCACGCCGCCGTCGCCCTTGACGGCGAGCATGATGGTGCCGGCCTTCGCGTCCACCGATGCGACCTGCCCGCCCCCCTTCACTACGCGGCTCTTGGGCTTTTCGCCGTCGGGCTTGGGTTTTTCGCCGTCGGGCTTGGGCTTTTCGCCGTCCGGTTTGGCCGCGGGCTTCTCGCCCTGCTTCTCGCCCTGCTGGGCCGGTTTCTTGTCTTCGGCGCTCAGGGAGTAGACCCCGCCGCCGCCGAGCGTGACGGCGAGGGTCACGGCGCACAGGGTTTTGAGTTTGAGCAGAGTCATGGAGCGCAAAACCTCGTTGGAAAGTGTGAGGGCCGTAGTGGGAGCTAGTGCGGACCCGGTCGCCAGCTCGGCGCTAGCCTGTGCGAGCGCCGCGGGGACCGCGGCCCGGAGCGCGTCGGTCGAGAGCATCGCCGCGAGGGCAACCGCGGGCACGACGAACCCGCGCCGCGCGAGCCGGTCGCGCAGCATCTCCCGGCCGCGCGCGAGGCGGCTGGAGACCGTGCCTTCGGGCACCCCGAGTTTCTCCGCGGCCTCGGACTTGTTCAGCCCCTGGACCGCACACAGAACCAGCGGCGCGCGGTACTTCTCGGGCAGCGCGTTCAGTTGCTCGTCGATCACCGGCAGCAGGTCGGGCTGTTCGCTCGCGGGCTCCGGGGCGCGGTCCGCCGCCCGGGTCGCGTAGTCGCGTTCGACCTGCTGGCGCCGGAACGCGCGCCCGCGGGCCTTCATGGCGGTGCGGTACGCGACCCCGTACAGCCACGGCCCGAGCCGGTCCGGGGGCCGCACCGCGTCGGCCTTCTTGGCCAGCACCAGGAACGTGGCCTGGAACGCGTCGTCGGCCGCGTGCGAATCGCGCAGCACGCGGTTGCACACGCCCAGCACCATCGGCCCGTGCCGCCGGACGAGCGAGCGGAACGCGTCCTGGTCCCGGGCCGTGCGGTACCGCGTGAGCAGGTCGCCGTCGGCGCCGCTCGCGCCGTCGCGCACGCGGTCGAACACCTTGCGCACCGTGTCGAGTTGGGCCAGAGCCATCGCGCCCTCCGCCGAGCTTCAGTGTGTATTGCCGGCTCGCGCGGCACCGGGTCTGGAATTCTGGTCACCCGGTGGCCGCCAGGCGCGGCCGCGCCCGGCCGGCGGTTCG
>JBJSXS010000874.1:0-3747 GCA_046086545.1 Gemmata sp. | reverse complement strand
GGGGGGGTGGTTGGTGTGGGGGGGGGGACGCGGGAGGAGGGGAGGTTCCGTCCGACACCCCCCACCTCCCCCCCGTTTCAGTGCGGGAGACAGGACTTGAACCTGCACGGGATTGCTCCCGCCAGCCCCTCAAGCTGGTGCGTCTGCCAATTCCGCCACTCCCGCGTTGGAATTGCTTCTCGAAGGTTATTGCCGGGGCGGCCGGTTTTCAAGTGGCGCCGCAAATCCTCGACCGGCAGGCACGAACGCGCGGCGGCCGGTTCCGACCTCAACCGTGGACCCGGGCCGCTCGCCCGGCGAACAGAACAGCGGCCCGGGCAACGCAACCACCGGCACCCGCCCCGCGGCGCGGGGCGCCGGCGGTCACTTCTTCTTCGGCTCCGGCTCCTTCGTTACGAATCCCGGGCTGGCGTTGAACACCTTCACCGTGCTGCCGTCGGACACCTTCCAAATGCCCACGCCGCCGTCGTAACTGCCGCCGGCCACCAGTTCGCCGTCCGGCGAGAACGCCACCGTGTAGACGTAGTCGTTGAGGCCGGACAGTTGCTTGCCCGCCGCGAGGGTGTCGAGGTTCCAGAGCCGCACCGTCTTGTCGGCGCTGGAGGTGGCGAGGACCGGTTGCTTCGGGTTGGCGACGATCTTGAACACCTCGTCGCCGTGCCCGCCGGCGCTCTTGACGCCCTTGCCCTCCCCGGTCGGCTTCCAGGTGCGCACCTGCTTGTCCGCGCCCACCGAGTACCCGGCGGTGCCGTCGGCCTTCACCGCGACCCCGTACACGATGTTCTGGTGCTCGGGGTACGTCACCACCGACTGCTTCTCCTTCAGGTCCCACGCCTTCGCGGTCTTGTCGCGCCCGGCGGTCAGCAGGTACTTGCCGTCGGCCGAGAGCGCGCAGCCCAGCACCCAGTCGGCGTGGTTCTCGACCGTCTGCGTGAGCTTCGCCTTCTCCAGCCCTTCGGACAGGTCGAACACGCGAACCGCGCGGTCGCAGCCCCCGGCGGCGAGCGCCTTGCCGTCCGGCGTGATCGCGATGCACAGCACCGAGTCTTCCACGTCGAACAGGTGCTTCACCAGCACCTTCTTGTCGCTCACCCCGTCGAGCACCTCGACGCCGTCTTCGGTTTTGCCCTTCGCGCCCAGATCGTACACGCGGACGTCGCCCTCCTGACCCGGGCGCCCCCCGGCGACCGCGAGCTTGCCGTCAGGCAGGAACGCCATCCCGTACGCGCGCTCGGCGCGGGTGTGAACGCGCTTCACGAGCTTGCCCGCGGTGTCCCACACGGTCAGCTCGTGGTGCCCGCCGACGACGAGCTGCTTGCTGTCGGGGGTAAACGCGACCGCGTTGACGATCACCGCGAACGGGTACACCTTCGGCGGCACCGGGGGCTTCCACCGCACCCGCAGTTCTTTGACCAGGTCCGCTTTCGCGTCGAGGCCGGCGTCGAGCTTCGCGCCCTCCTTGATCCACTGCGCGATGATCGCGGCCTTGTCCTTCGGCACCGCCTCCCCCTTGTCGCGGGGCGGCATCCGGCGCTGCTCGGCGGTGACGATGAGCGCGTGGAACTCGCTCTGGTCCGGCTTGCCCGGCACGATGGGGTCGCCGTTGGCCCCGCCCGCCCGGATCTTCTCGTAGGTGGTCATGTCGTACTTGCCGGACTTCTTCTTCGCGTCGTGGCACGCGAAGCAGTTCTCCTTGAAGATCGGTGCGACGTCGTTGATGAAGCTGACCACCTTCTGCTGTGCCGACGCGGTCTGCGGGCTGGCGAAGAAGGTCAAATAGGCGAGAGCGGCTGCGACGACGGCACACAGCACGCACGCACAGAACCGGGAGCGCAGCATGGCGGAGAGTCTCGTTGGAAAACGTGTGGCGAGGCGGGCTTGAAATAGAAGTGTATCGCACCGGGTGGCGTCAGAGCAACAGGCGAATCGCCCCATTTTGGTTCGGCCGCCTGCGGCTTCGCGAGTCACAACCCGAGCGACTCGCGAAGCCGTGAGCGCTCAACTGACAGCGCGCTTCGTTCCGCCGCCCGGCCGCCCGCGCCGGTCCGGGGTGGCCGCGTCGGGTGCCCGGGGCCCGCCCGGGCGCGGGCCGCTGGCGTTGCTCACTTCGTGCTTGACTTGTGGCGCGCCGCGGGCCACTATGAAAAAACTTGCCCCCGAAGCCGGGCGCGCGGTCCCGCGCACGGTTCGCCGCTCCCCCGCAAGGACCGCTTCACGATGACTGCTCTCCCCCGGTTGCTCGCCGTTGCCGCGACCGTCACGCTGCCGAGTCTCGCGCTTGCGCAGGAGCCGCTGCACAAGCGCATCGACAAGCACGTCGCCGCAGGCGCACCCGACTACAAGAGCAGGGCCGCCCCGCTCGCGAGCGACGAGGAGTTCCTGCGCCGCGTGTACCTCGACCTCGTAGGCACCACGCCCTCGGTCACGGAACTGAACGAGTTTCTCGCCGACGGGACCAAAGACAAGAGAGCGAAGCTGATTGACAAGTTGCTCGCGTCCCCCGGGTACGCGCGCCGGATGGCGTGGCACTTCGACGTGACCCTGATGGAGCGCCGCGCCGACGCCAAGGTGCCCCGTGCCGCCTGGGAGGCGTACCTGCAAGCCGCGTTCGCCGAGAACAAGCCCTACGACGCTTTCGTGCGCGAACTGCTCTCGGACGACGGGGCCGACCCCAAGACCCGCGCCGCGGCGAAGTTCGTGTTGGACCGCGACCTCGAGCCGCACCTCGTGACGCGGGACATCGGGCGCGTGTTCCTGGGGCGCAATTTGCAATGCGCGCAGTGCCACGACCACCCGAGCGTCGAGGACTACAAGCAGGCCGACTACTACGGCATCCAGGCGTTCCTGAACCGCTCGTTCCTGTTCCCGAACGCACAGGCGCCGGCCGCCGTGATCGCGGAGAAGGCCGAGGGGGACGTCAGCTTCATGAGCGTGTTCGACAAGAGCAAGAAGCAGAACACCACCCCGCCGCGGGTCCTGGGCGGCAAGGCGGCCGAGGAGCCGAAGCCCGAGAAGGGGAAGGAGTACAAGGTCGCCCCGGCCGCGAACGTGAAGCCGGTCCCGACCTTCAGCCGCCGCGCGCTGCTCGCGGGCGCCGTCACCGGCCCCGAGAACAGGGCGTTCGCGCGGACCGCGGTGAACCGCGTGTGGGCGCTGCTCAACGGCCGCGGGATCGTTCACCCGGTCGATTGGGACCACGACAAGAACCCGCCTTCGCACCCGGAGCTGCTGGACGAGCTGACGGCCGAGTTCGTGAAACACAAATACGACCTGAAGTGGCTCGTGCGAGAGATCGCGCTTTCGGACACCTACCAGCGGTCGAGCGAGATCCCGGCCGGTCTCGCCGACCCGCCCGCGGAGCGGTACCTCGTCGCGGCGCTGAAGCCGCTGGCCGCGGAGCAGCTCGCCTACGCGCTGATGCAGGCCACCGGGCACACCGACGCGGAGCGCCTGGCGCTCGGCGCAAAGGGCACCGAGGCGCAACTCGACGCACGCCTCGCCCCGCGGCTCGGGCCGTTCCGCGCGTCCCTCGGCGGGCGCCCGGGCGACGCGACCGACGCCTTCTCCGCGACGCTCGACCAGACCCTGTTCCTGAAGTACGGCGCCTCGGTCCGCGGGTTGCTCCCGCCGCGCGCCGGCAACCTGAGTGACCGCGCGAGCAAGATCACGAACCCGGACGCGGTCGCCGACGAGCTGTTCGCCGCGGTGTACTCGCGCCGGCCGACCGCTGACGAGCGCAAGGACGTG
>JBJSXS010000873.1:0-6344 GCA_046086545.1 Gemmata sp. | reverse complement strand
GACCGGCGCGGCGCTGGCCGCCAGCGCGGCGGCCGCCCCCCAAGCCCGGAACCGGCTCATGGCTCCCCCCTCTTCCCCGACCGGCTCGCGGGCGCGCCTCCCCTGATCTGGCGCGCTCGCGGCCGGCAGTTGTTCGCGTAGAGGAGCCCTTATGCCGACCCGGGCGGCCGGTGTAAAGCCCAGTGCCGGCGCCCGCCCGGCGAAGCGGGTGACGGGTGCGGATGCACGGAAATACAGAAGGGTTGGGGGTTGCTGGCGCGAGCGTTTTCCAGCACACTCATACCGGGCGCCTTCGCGCGGGCGGGGGACGTTCGTGGTGTCCGCGGAACGGCCATCGGCCGCCCCGCAGCAGGCGCTGCAGTTGCTCGCCCGGGGCGAACCGGGCGCGGCCGAAGCGGTGCTGGAGGAGGCCGCGCCGGCGGTCAAGGCGGAGCACCGGTCCGGGCCGCGCCCGCTAGCGCGTACGCGGACCTGACGCAGTTGCACCTGCGGTTGGGCGAGTTCCAGAAGGCCGCCGCCCTCTTGAGCGCGGGCAAGGCGGCCGAGGCACGGCAGGCCGCGCGGGACGCTTACGCCGCGCTGCGGCGGCTGGGCGACCCGCTCATCACCGGTGCGATCCCGGTGCGGGCGGAGGCGCTGAAAGCGACGGGCAAACCGGACAACCCGTTCACCGACCTGGCCGAGCTGCCCGACCTGGAGATCGCGTTCGAGCCGGACGGCGCGCCGCACGTGATCCGCAAGACCAGCGCCGCCGGGCCCGCCCAGCTCGACGCCGTGCTCACGCACCCCGTCGACGACCCGTATGCTCGCCCCGCCGCAAAGGGGTGACGCGAACGGGCGGATCCGGGGCCGGCGCGTACCTTCTGCCACTCAGCGAGGTTCTCATGCGCTTCGCCGCCTCTCTCGCGCTCGTGCTCGTCCTGGCACCGCTGGTCGGCGCCCAGGACCCGAAGGCGCCGGCGCCCCGGCGCCTCCTGTTCGTCCACGCCGGCGGCTACCTGTACCTGAACCCGCTGACCACCGCCGCGCCGGGCGGCACGGACCGGGTGCGCGCCGCGGCCGACCGGCTCGCCGCCGGGCTGCGGGTGCCCGCCGCGAAGGACAACGACCAGCTGTTCGTGCTGACCGACCACGCGCCCGACGCCGGGCCGCTGCCCACCAAAGACGCCATCACGAAGGTGCTAGACGGGTTCTGCGAGACCACCCGGCCGCACGACCGCGTGGTCATTTACTTCGGCGCGCACGTGGTGCCGTCCGACGGCAAGGCGTGCCTCGTGCCCCTCGACGGCAACCCCGACGTGCCGGACACGCTGATCCCCGTCGCCGACATCTACGCGAAGCTGAAGTCGCTCAAGGCCGCCCAGAAGGTGGTGGTCTGGGACGCGTGCCGGTACAACCCGGACCGCGTGCGTGCGCGCCGCGACCCGGGGCCGATGACCGAGTTGCTGTTCGCCGACCTGACCGCGGTGCCCACGGGCGTCCAGGCGCTGGTGAGCTGCTCCCCCGGCGAGCGGTCGCTGGAGTACTTCACCCCGCGCGGCCCGGCCGGCACGTTCGCCGGCAGCGCGCTGCTCGACGCGCTGCGCCAGGCGGCGGCCGACGGCCCGAAGACCGGCCCGGGCGACCCGGTTCCGGTGGACGACATCCACAAGGGGGCGGCCAAGGCGGTCGCGGCGGTGGCCGGAACCCTCGGCCTGAAGCAGACGCCGGCGCTGGCGGGCGCCGCGCCTAAGGGCGCGTCCGAGTACGATCCGAAGGCGGCGCCCGCGAAGCGGTTCGAGTGGCCCGCGCCGCCGAAGGGCGCCCCGGCCGCCGACGTGAAAGCGGTCCTGGCCGAGCTGGCGCTGCCGCCGCTGATCGAGGACGACAGCTCCATCGTCGAGCGCCTCACGTTCCACGCGGACGCGCTCAAGGGCCACGCGGCAGACGTGCCGCCGGAGGAGGCGATGAAGAACACTGACAAGTACCCGCTGCGGGTCGCGACCCTGCGCGCGCTGCAGGCGGTGCGCGACGCGTGGCCCGCCGGGCTGCGCGAGGGGAAGGGCATCACGGCCCTCTCTGCACCGGTCACCGAGCGCGGCAAGAAGCCGTACATCGACGCGCAGGAGCCGGTCGCGCTGGCGCTCGTCAGGCTGGAGAGCGAGCTGGAGCTGCTGGCCGCCGCGGTCCCGCACCGGGCCAAGGAGACGAAGCGGTGGCAGGCGCACTACGACTACGCACTCGCCGATCTGAACCTGCGGCTCGCGGTGCTGAACGAGTACAACCTGCTGCTCGCGCGGGTGCGCACCGAGTCGCTGCCCGACCTGCCCGCCGGCGCCCCAGGCTGGCGCCTGGTGCCAGCGCCGGAGCTGAAATCGCGCCGCGAAGTGAAGGCGCTGCTGACCCGGGCTCACGAGGGCTTCGCGAGGGTCGCCGCGGAGCACGAGGACACCCCGTGGGCGGTGCTGGCGAAGCGGTCCCGGGCCTTCACCCCGGGCCTCCAGTGGGAACCGGTCCGCGCGCCGAAGTGACGGCCCGGTCGTTCGTCCGCCGCCCCTCACCGAGCGCCCCCGTGGCTCACGCACTCCCATCAACGAACGGGCTGCCGCGGGCGACGTGGGCCCGCCTCACCGGGCCGCAGCTGCTCGCGCAGTGCGAGGTGGACACCTATCGGGCCAGCGGCCCCGGCGGTCAGAAGCGGAACAAGACCAGTTCCGCGGTGCGGCTGCGGCACACCCCCACCGGCCTCATCGCCATTGCCGAAGAGAGCCGGTCGCAGCACGAGAACAAGGCGAAGGCGCTCCAGCGGCTGTGGCGCTCTCTGTTTCTCGAACTGCGCGACCCGCTCCCCGCCGCCGTCACGCCCGAGGGCATCGCGGCTCTGCCGGACTACGCCGCCGCGCGCGCCGGCGAGAAGCTCAAAATGAGCGCCCGGAGCCCGCAGTTCTGGCCCGCGGTCGGCGTGGCCCTGGACGTCCTCGCGCACGCCGAAGCGCGCGTCGCGGACGCCGCGGCGCTGCTCGGCGTGTCCACCGGCAACTTGATCGACTTCCTGCACACCGAGCCCAAGGTGTGGCAGGAGGCGAACCGGCTGCGCGCCGCGTTCGGGCACAAGCCGCTCAGGTGAGGCGCCGCCGCCGCCGCGCCGTGCCGCCGCGCCCCCGGGCGCGTATCGTGTTATAGGTCGGGCGCGCTCGGGGCGCGCTCTCGCCCCTCCTGCCCGTGGTGCCCGATGCCGCCGCCCGGCTTCTCCTGGGTCGATCAGCCGCGCCTCGCCGCGCTCGCGCACCCGCGGTCCGCCGAAGACCTGCGGTGGCTGCGCCGCAACGGCATCGACGTGCTGGTGTCGCTCACCGAGGATCCGCTGCCGCGGACCTGGGTGAACGACGCCGGGCTGCTGGCGGTGTCGGTGCCGGTGCCGGACATGGCCGCGCCGTCGGACCGGCAGCTCGACCACATCGTCGCCACCATCCGCCGGGCGAACGAGTCGGGCATGGGCGTGGCGGTCCACTGCGCCGCCGGGCTGGGCCGCACCGGCACCGCGCTGGCCGCGTACCTCGTCGCGGGCGGACTCCCGGCGCGCGACGCGCTGCGCAAGGTGTGCGTGCTGCGCCCCGGGTCCGTCGAAACGAGCGACCAGGAGCGCGCGGTCGAGCAGTACGCCCGCCGGTTCGCGGCACAGGACGCGGTGCCCGACAAGCCGGGCGACCGCGACGCGCCGGAGTGAGCACCGGCCGACAAGCGAGGAAGGCCGCCGAGCGAACCCGGCGGCCTTCGGTCTTGTCCCCCGCGATATCGCGAGCGGCTCAGCCAACCAGCTCCTTCACCGGCTTGCCCTCGGGGCACAACTCGATGGGGCGGCCGTCCTGCGCCTTGTACCACGTGTGCAGGTTGATGCCGAGCGTGGTGTAGATGGTGGCGGCGATGTCCTGCGGGCTCACCGGCGTGTCGGTGACGACCTCCGCCAGCGCGTTCGTCTTGCCCACCACCTGACCGACCTTCACCCCGCCGCCGGCCATGACCGCGACGCCCGCGGTGGCCCAGTGGTCGCGGCCGGCGGTCGGGTTGACCTTCGGGGTGCGGCCGAAGTCGCCGAACCAGACCACCAGCGTGTCGTCGAGCATCCCGCGTGCGTCGAGGTCTTCGACCAGCGCGCTCAGCCCGCGGTCCACGCGCGGCATGAGGCGGTCTTTGAGGCTCTTGAAGTTGTTGGTGTGCGTGTCCCACCCGCCGTCGGTGACGGTGACGAACTGCACCCCCGCGTCGATGAGGCGCCGGGCGAGCAGGCACCCCTGCCCGAGGGAGTTCTTGCCGTACCGCTCGCGGGTCTTCTCGGTTTCGAGGTTGAGGTCGAACGCCCTCTTCGCCGCGGGGCCGGTGATGATGCCGTGCGCCTTCTCGTAGAACTCGTCGCGCGCCTTCATCACTCCGGGCGTCTCGACCGCCTTCTGGTAGTTTTCGAGGTCCGCGAGCATCGCGTACCGGCGGTCGAGGCGGGTGCGCTCGGCGTCGGTGCCCACCGCGAGGTCGCGCACCTTGAACGCGGCCGACGAGGGGTCGTCCGGCACCTCGAACGGGTTGAACTGGTCGCCGAGGAACCCCGCGATGCCGCCGTTGAAGCGCCGGTCGATGCTCTTGCCGAGTTGCACGAACGGCAGCATCCCGTTCTCGTAGCCGCGCTCCTTAGCCACCACCGACCCGAAGCACGGGAACGGCAGCGACGCGTTGAACTTGTGCCCGCTCATCATCAGGTGGTCGGCGACCCCGTGCGACCCGTTCTTCGGGTCGTGGCCGCGGATGACCGCGAGCTTGTCGGTCTGCCTCGCGAGCATCGGCACCACGTCGCAGAACCGCACCCCGGGGAGCGTGGTCGGGATCGTCCCGAACTCGCCCCGAATCTCCGCGGGCGCGTCCGGCTTCGGGTCGAACGTGTCGATGTGCGACGGCCCGCCCTGCATCCACAGCAGGATGCACCGCTTGGCCTTCGCCTTCGCCGCGGGCGCCTCGGCGCGGGCCTTCAGGTACTGCGGCAGCCCGAGCCCGAAGGCCGCGAGCCCGCCCACCCGAAGGAACGCGCGGCGCGACACGCCGGAGCAGTCGGTAGCCGTACCAGTGGTGAGGTCCAGCATTGGGAACCCTTCGCAGGCGGGAGGAGCGAAAAGGCGGGAGCGCGGGCGGGAAGGCCGTCACCCAAAAACATCGGATAACTTGGCTCGCGTGTCAACTCAAATCAGAAGAACCCCCCCGGCCCCATCCCCTAGGGGAGGGGGCCGGGGGGAGTCAGCCCTCCCCGCCGGGCACGCGGGCGGGCCGGCCGGCCTCGTACAGCACCAGACGCGTGCGGTAGTCGGCCCGGCGGGCCTCGTCGTCGAGCAGGTCGATGGCCTTCTCCTGCCACTTGATCGCGTCCTCGAACTCGCCGCACTCGGCGCACGCGGCCGCCAGTGTGTCGAGGAACCCCGGCTCGCTCCACTCGGTCAGTTCGCACGCGCGGGTGGCGCACTCGCGGGCGCGGTCGCCGTTGCGCACGTCCGGGTCCGGGCAGGTGGCCCACAGCCACCCGAGCTGGTTGAACGTGGACGAGCTGCGCGGGTCGCGCTTGAGCGCCTCCATGTGGTCGCGCACCGCGGCGCCGTACCTTTTCTGAGCGTAATGCACGCCGGCCCGGTAGTTGTACGGCATCGGCGCGTTGGGCGCGAGCTTCACCGCCTCGTTGAAGTCGGCCAGCGCGCCGTCCAGGTCGGCGAGCGCCCGGCGCGCGTTGCCACGGATCTCGTACGCCTTGAGCATGCCGGGCATCTTCTTGAGGACCTCGTCCGCGTCGGCGGCGGCCCCGGTGTGATCGCGCAGCAGCAGCCGCCCGATCGCGCGGCCCAGGTGCGCGAACGGGTCGCCCGGCTTGTGCGCGAGCGCCGCGGTCAAGTCCTCCACGGCGCCGGCGAAGTCGTTCGCCTGCTGCCGGATGGCGGCGCGGAGGTGGTACGCGTCGACCAGGTTCGGCTCGGCGGCGATCACCTGCGTCACGTCGTCGGTCGCGGCCGCGTGGTTCTCCAGGTCGAAGTGAAGTTGGGCGCGCCACAGGCGGTAGCGGGGGGCGCTCGCCGGGTCGGCGGCGAGCGCGTGCTCGAAGTCCTTCAGCGCCGCCTCGCTGTCGCCGCGGTCCGCGTGGCACCGCGCCCGCAGCCCGATGAGCGGCGCCCGCGCCGGGTCCAGGTCCAGCGCGCGGTCACAGTCCGCGATGGCCTGGTCGTACTGCGCCTGTGCGAACAGTTCGGCCGCCCGGTCCGCGTACAGTTGGGCGTCGGGCTTGAGCCGGATCGCGTGGTCGAGGTCGTTCAGCGCGCGCACGCGGTCGCCCATCTCCA
>JBJSXS010000872.1:0-4594 GCA_046086545.1 Gemmata sp. | reverse complement strand
CACGCTGCTCAAGCCCAACATGGTCACCCCCAACGTGCAGTCCCTGAGCGGCACGTACACGGTGGTGTTCAACGCCACCGCCCGGGCGGCCGGCACCAACGACTTGGTGGACACCAACCTGAACGCCGGGCTGGACCAGCTCCGCGGGGTCAACCTGACCGGGGCGCCGACGACCTCCAAGACCTACAACTCGACCGGCGCGAACAACAACGTGCCGATCGTGACCGGGGCCACGGACCAGGTCGAAACCGAGTCGCAGATCGTCATCACGGACACGTACCTGATTCAGGGGGCCACGCTCACCCTGAACATCGACTACCCGTTCGACCCGGACCTGACGGTGTCGCTGGTGGCCCCGGACCTGACGACGCTGCGGCTGTTCACCCAGGTCGGCACCCCGCCGCCGGCCAGCAACGCGGGCACGGCGAACTTCGTCAACACCGTGTTCGACGACACCGGGTCCCAGCCGATCCAGACGGCCCTCGCGCCGTTCAACCTGGGCCCGTACAACCCGCAGGAGCCGCTCAGCGGCCTGATCGGGCGCTCGTCGGCCGGCACCTGGTCGCTGAACGTGCGCAACACGCGCACCGGTGCGGCCCTGAGCGGCTCGAAGGTGATCAAGAGCTGGTCCCTCACGTTCAAGCAGCCGGCCACGACGACCGGGCTGGGCGAGCCGGTCGCCGACCAGTACACGGCCTCGTTCCGGATCTTCACGATGGACCCGAGCAACCCGCTGGCCCACAACACGTGGACCGCGGTCGGCCCGACGTCGATCAACAACGGGAAGAGCACCGGTCGGGTGGGCGGGCTGGCGGTGGACCCGTCGGACCCGTCGGGCAACACGGTGTTCGTGGGCGGGGCCAGCGGCGGCGTCTGGAAGACCACCAACTTCCTGACCACCGACGTGGACGGCCCGACGTACGTGCCGCTCACCAACTTCGGCCCGACGTTCAGCCTGAACATCGGCAGCATCGCGGTGTTCGCCCGGAACAACGACCCGAAGCAGTCGATCGTGATCGCCGCCACCGGCGAGGGCGATACCGGCTCGCGGGGCGTCGGGTTCATCATCTCCCGGGACGGGGGGTCAACCTGGACCCTGCTGGACAGCACCCAGAACGTCTACACGGCCGGCGACGTGCTCCCGGCCGGCAAGAGCATCGGGGACGAGTTGCCCATCGGCTCGGCGCTGAGGGACCACAAGTTCGTGGGCACCAGCGCGTTCAAGGTGGTGGTGGACCCGAACCTGACGAACGACGGCGAGGTGGTGATCTACGCGGCGCTGACCAGCGGCGTGTGGGTCAGCTACGACACGGGCAAGACGTGGGGCACGATCACCGCGCAGGGCAACGGCAGCACCACCGCGGACACCCGGGTGGCGCAACTGCCCACCACCGGCACCGACCAGGCGACCGACGTGAGCCTGTCGGCCGGCAGCAAGGGGAGCAACGGGAACCTGCAGATCGTCTACGCCGCCATCAAGGGCAGGGGCGTGTTCTTCAGCCAGAACCAGGGCCAGTCGTTCACCCAGACGGCCCCGGTTGGCATCCCGTACCAGGGCAGCAACGCCATCGACGGGGTCACGCTCGACCCCATCCCGGTGACGCCACCCGCACAGTCGCCGAACGGGGCCAAGGGCCGCATCGTTCTGGTCACCCCGTTCGCGACCGGCAACCCGGTGCAGGACTTCTTCTACCAGAGCTGGATCTACGCGGCCGTCGTCACCGGCACCGGCGCTCCGGGCGGCCCCGGCCAGCTCGACGGGGTCTACGTCAGCAAGGACTTCGGCAACAACTGGACCATGCTGAACCTGCCGATCACCAGCACCGACCTGCCGACCAACGACTACACCCTGACCACCAAGGTCGATCCGATCAGCACGCCCATGCGGGGGAGCCTGGCCAACCCTATCCCGCCTTTGCACCCCAAGGGTAATTTTGCGATCAGCCTGGGGATCGACCCGACCAACCCGAACATCATCTATTTGGGCGGGACGAACCCCACGCTCGGCGCGGGCGATGCCAGCCTGTCGCCGTCCACCCCCGGACTGATTCGCATCGACGCGACCAAGGTGAACGACCCGAAGAACCTGACCATCTACGACGAGAGCAACAACGACGGCGGGCAGTTCGAGGGTGCCACCAGCGGGTCGGCCAACGGTTCCCCGGTGTACGGCGTGTACCAGCGGCAACCCAACGGTTCCTACACCGCTCCGAACACGTCTACCCCGTACCTGAACTTCACCCGAGACCCGGAGAACCCGTTCCTCGCCAGTTCGACCGTCAAGGTCGCCGGCATCGCAGTGACCGGTCCATCACCCGGGTTCAGCAACGACGGCAGCAACGCGACCTGGACCCCGTTCGTGGGGGCCCTCGGCAAGCCGCTGACGATCACCCGCCTCAGGTTCGACGCGATGACGGGCTTGGCCACCGCGACCGTGGACTCGACCGCCTCGCTGATCAACGGGTTGACGGTTGCCGCAGTCATCGCAGGGGCCAACCCGGACGCGTACAACGGGAACGTCACCATCCGGATCGTGAGTGCGACGCAGTTCACGTACACGCCGCTGACGGTCCCGACGTCAATGACCGCGACGACCAACACCGTCCTGACGGTCACCCCGCTGACCACCGGTCAGCACCGGATGATCTCCTACGTGGACCCGCTGACCGGGCGCGGGCGGCTCGTCTTCGGGGGCGACCAGGGGGTGTTCACCGGCGTTGATGACGGCACGGGGGGTCTGGTCAGGCTCCTGGGCACCAACACGGTGCCGACGGGCACTCGGAACGGCAACCTCCAACTGGCGCAGTTCTACGGCGGGGCCACCCAGCCGAGCCTGCTGGCCGCCAGCATCGCGGGCGCGCTGTTCTACGGCGGCTCACAGGACAACGGGTCGCCGGCGTCGGCCCCGGACATCCTGCAGACCGGGAACCTGAACTGGAACCCGCCGACGCTGGGCAGCGGCTCCGACTTCGGCACCGACCAGACCGGCTCGGGCACCGTCTACGCGT
The DNA here is from genome assembly GCA_046086545.1 of Gemmata sp. Classification (GTDB taxonomy): domain Bacteria; phylum Planctomycetota; class Planctomycetia; order Gemmatales; family Gemmataceae; genus Gemmata. The sequence goes on along the minus strand of JBJSXS010000872.1, from coordinate 1,586 downwards.
ACAAGTGGCCGTGCTGCAACACCAGCGCCACCGCCCAACTGAACCAGCGCGACTTCTTCACGGTGATCCGGCCCGGCGCGGTCGAGGTCGGGGCCGTGGGCCAGAACACGGCCAGCCTGATCCAATCGGGCGACAACCCGGGCACGAACCAGTGGCCCGGCCAGTGGCCGTTCATCAACGTGTTCGGCGGGACCGGGCCGTTCGTCAACCAGTTCGGCGCGTCCGGGCGGCCGATCGGGCTCTTCACCGTCAACCCCATTGACGGCAAGTCGATCGTCATCAGCTCGTCGGCCGGGCGCGTGTTCCGGACCACCGACGGGGGCCTGAACTGGTTCCCGATCGGCAACCCGGCCGACCTGGACTCCAGTTACGCCCCGGCGCTGGCGTTCGGCGCCCCGAGCACCTCGCCCGGCAACGCCCCCGGGAGCCTGAGCAACGTCGTCTACGCGGGCACCGAGCGCGGGAAGATCTTCGCCACCTTCACCGGCGGCGGGTACCAGGGCAGCACCAGGTGGAAGGACATCTCGGCCGGGCTGGACGGCTCGCCGGTGCAGAAGATCGTGACCAACCCGGTGCGCGGCACGAACGAGCTGTACGCGGTCACCTCGACCGGCGTGTTCTACATGGCGGACTCGCGGTCCGACGAGCGGCCCGTGGGGGCGACCGCGCCGACGTGGGTCAACATCACCGGCGACCTGCTCACACTGACCCACAACCCGTTCAACAACCCGAACCTGACGGAGACGTTGCTGAGGAGCATCACGTCGCTGGCGGTGGACTGGCGCAAGCAGAAGGTGGACTCGACGGGCAAGGCCCGGCCGGACGTGTACGTGGGCGGCACCGGCGGCGTGTTCCGCATGACCACGCAGGACTTCGGCGGCGCGGGCACGTTCCGCTGGCAGGCGTTCCCCAGCGCGACGGCCCCGAGCACCGACCAGTCGTCCGGCACGGCGCGCAACGGCGGCCTCTTGCCCAACGTCCAGATCACCGAGCTGGAGCTGTCGCTGGGCAACATCAGCTCGGCCACCGGGCTGCCGGACCAGAGCGGCGGGCCGCTGCTGCTGGTGGCGACGACGTACGGGCAGGGCGTGTTCGCGATCCGGGTGGACAACGGGCTGGCCCCCGGGCCGCGCGTGCAGTCGGCGGTCGCCACCAACGCGACCGCGAACTCGACGTCGATCAACTCGGTGACCGTCACGTTCAACGGGTCGGTCGATCCGGCCACGTTCGACCGGACCGACGTGGTCAGCCTGACGACCCCGGACGGGACGGACATCACCAGCACGGTCACCGGGGTGACGGACATCACGCCGACCCCGGCGGCGGTCACGATCTCGAGCCTGACGTACAACTCGGGCACGGGCCTGGTGACGGCGACCGTCGGCTCGACCGCCACGCTGATCAACGGGGCGCTGGTGGCCATCGCGGGGGCCAACCAGTCGGCGTACAACGGGAACGTGATCGTCCGGGTCGTGAGCGGGACTCAGTTCACGTACACGCCGGTGACGCCCCCGGCGGTGCCGACCGCGACGACCAACACCAGCTTCACGGTCACCCTGTTCAACCAGCACAACGTCTACCGGATC
>JBJSXS010000871.1:0-2352 GCA_046086545.1 Gemmata sp. | reverse complement strand
GTCGTCGAGCATCGCGACGCCCGCGAAGAGCGGCGGCGCCTTCGGGTCAACGGTCAGTTCGGCGGGCGCTCGCGGCGCCGTTACGCGGCGCACGAAGTCCGCGAGTACGCGGTACTCGGCCGAGTTGGCCGGGGCCACGTCCTTCCCGCCGTGGTCCAGCTTGCCGGTCGCCTTGAGGAGCAGGCGCGACTGGTCTTTCTCCTTCAGCGCCGCCATCTTGGCGAACGCGGCGCGGTTGTGCCGCACCGCCTCGTCGCGTGCCACCGGGTCCACCTTCTGGGGGTCTGTGAGGACGAACTTGCTCTCCTCCGCCTCGCCGCCAGCCTTGTGACACGTCAGGCACTTCCGCGCACCGACCTTCGCCCACACCTCGGATTCGAAGCCGGTGTCGGCGCAAGCGCCGGTGTAGTCCCTCTTCTCGACGGGCTTGCCGCCGTCGCCGCGACCGGCGCCGGCGAACACGGCGGCGGTCAGCGCGGCGACGACAGCAAGAGAGCGCGCACGGAGGAACATGAGGGTGCTCGCGGCGTCTGGGAGACGGTGACTTCCGAAGCAAAATCGACACATCGGTCAAGCGCGGTACAGAAAATAAAATACAGCTTACGCGAGGCGCACGCAATCGCGCCCGAGGTACAGAAGGGCCCCGGGCCCCTCCCGGCAGGAAGGACCGGGCGGGGCAGGCTGCTACTTCTTCGGCCCGGGGACCGGCCACGACTCGACGTTCGCCCGCTTCGCCCACGCGTCGTACTTCGCGACCAGCGCCTTGAGGCGCTCGGGCTCCTTCGCCGCGAGGTTGTTGGCCTCGATGCGGTCCTTCGCGATGTCGTACAGTTCCCACGACTCGCCGTGCTTGCCCACCAGCTTCCAGTCGCCCGCGCGCACGGCCCGGTTGCCCTCGTGTTCCCAGTAGATCGCGTCGCGGTCGATGGCCCTGTTGGCGAACGCGGGCACCAGGCTCTTCCCTTCGAGGGGCGGCGCCTTCTCGGGGTACCGCGCGCCGCTCAGTTCGGCGCAGGTCGCGGCGATGTCGATGAGGTGCCCCGGCTGGTGCCGCAGCTCGCCCCTCGCGGTGACGCCCTTGGGCCAGTGCGCGATGAGCGGCGTGCTGATGCCGCCCTCGTGGACCCAGTGCTTGTACTCGCGGAACGGCGTGTTCGAGACGTTCGCCCACCCGCGGCCGTAGGCGACGTAGGTGTCCGGGCCGCCGGGCATGACCTTCGGCCCCATGCGGACCGGGAACCCGTCGCGGGGCTGCCTGGGCACGCTGCCGCCGGCCGCGAAGTCTTCCGGCCTCATCGCGGGGAAGGTGGGCTTCTCGGGCCGCTCGATGTTCGGGTGGTCCTTGTTCCCGGTGCGGCCCTGCGGCTCCGCGCACCCTCCGTTGTCCTGCAGGAACAGGATCAGCGTGTTGTCGAACTGCCCGGTGCGCTTGAGCTCCGCGACCAGCTTGCCGACGCCCTGGTCCATGCGGTCGATCATCGCCGCGTACACCTCCATGCACGCCGCCTCCCACTTCTTGTCGGCCACCTTCGACCAGTCGCCCGCTTGCGGCGACACGCCCTGTTTGGGGTCGATGAGGCCGAGCTTCGCGGCCGTCGCGAACCGGGCGTTGCGGGCCGGTTCGTACCCGCCGTCGTACTTGCCCGCGTACTTCTTGACGTCTTCGGGCAGGGCGTGCATGGGCCAGTGGGCCGCGGTGTAGGTCACGTACATGAAGAACGGGCTCTTCGCGTGTTCCTTCGCGTGGTCGCCGACGAACCTCACCGCGTGATCGGAGATGGCGTCGGTGTAGTAGTACGTCGCGGGCCGGTACTCTTTGTCCGCGTACGGCGAGATCATGGTGTTGTCCCGCACCAGCGACGACGGGTCGTAGAAGCTGCCGGCCCCGTGGATGGTGCCGTAGAACCGGTCGAACCCGCGGCCGAGCGGCCAGTTGTCCTTCGGGCCGTCGGCGGCGGTGAACCGGGTGACGTGCCATTTTCCGACCGCGTAAGCGCGGTAGCCGGCCGGCTTCAGCACTTCGGGGATGGTGCGGCAGGTGCTGTTGAGGTTCCCGCGGTAGCCCGGGTGCGCGGCGCCCTTGTCCTCCATCATGTGCCCGACCCCCGCCTGGTGCGGGTACAGCCCGGTGAGCAAACTCGCGCGCGTGGGGCAGCACCGGGCCATGTTGTAGAACTGCGTGAACCGCACCCCGCCGGCGGCGAGGGCGTCGAGGGCGGGCGTGGCGATCTCGCCGCCGTAGCACCCGAGATCGGAAAAGCCCATGTCGTCGGACATGATGACGATGATGTTGGGCCGCGGCGCGTCGGCCGCGCGCGCGGCCCCGCCCGCGACGAGCGCGCCGGCGACGAG
>JBJSXS010000870.1:0-2825 GCA_046086545.1 Gemmata sp. | reverse complement strand
GGTTCCTCGGACTGCACGCCCCGCGGGTCCAGGCGCTGGCGGAAGTACCCCTTGCGGTGGGCGAGGGCGACCGCGACCATCGGCACCCCGAGGTCGGCCGCCGCGCGGAGCGTGTCGCCGGCCAACACGCCCAGACCGCCGCTGTAGGTCGGCAGGTCCGACTCCAGCCCGATCTCCATCGAGAAGTACGCGACCGTCGGTTGCGGTGTGGGCGTGGTCACGGCGCGCGTCCCGGGGCCGTGAGTTCGGGGTGGGCCAGCACCTGCACCAGGTCACTGACGGCGACCACCCCGACCGGGTGCCGGCGGGCGTCGAGGACGAGCAGACGGTTCACCCGGTGCTCGAGCATCAGCCGGGCCAACTCGGGGACCGGCGTCTCCGCCTCGGCGGTGATGACGGCGGTCGTCATGAAGTCCCGTACCACGTCGCCCGGCGCGGCTTCGGTCCGGACCATCTGCCAATCGACCGGCACGCTGTACGGCTCGGCACACGTCAGCCGCGGGCGCCCGTCGCACATCTCCTGGACGTGTTGGAACGGGCACGCGCCGCTCTCGCGCCAGCACAGGACCGTTTCGCGTCCGCCCGGCTCGCGGCACGTGTCCTGGAACCCGCACGTCGGCGTAAGCGGCGAGCGTGGGCCAACCTGCGCCGTAACCCACCGCACCAGGTCGCTGGCGGACAGCACCCCCACGCATCGGCCCTCGTCGTCCACGACCGGCGCGCCGTGCACCGCGTGCTGGGCCAGCCACCGGGCCGCTTCGCACATGGGTGTGTCGGCACGGATCGGCTCGACCGCGCGGCTCATCAACTCCCTGGCGGTGAGCACCGGGCTCTCGGTTCCGCTCATGATGCACCTCAGGAATCGACGCGGGTCCAGGTTGCGACCCGGTTGTAAGCGGATCGCTAGCAACGGCTGTGCCGCCGCCGTTCGATCCCGAATCGCGGTGAAGGGGGGGTGCCGCTGGGCGAAAGTGGCACCGCCGAACCGGTCCATGTGCTGGAACCGACGCGCCGGCCGCTCGCACCCGAGCCGAGCGGTGGTGCGGGCGGGGGGCGCGATCGCGTTTGACGGGCAGCAAGTTCCTCGGTCGCCGGCGCCAGCCGTGGGAAAGGTTGGCACCGGGTTTGCCCACGGGTGTGACAGTGGAAGCCGAACCCACGTTGCGACGGCGCGTTCGGGTCGGCCCCTCCGGACCTATGTCGGACGCTCCGGTCCCGGCCGAAACCGTGCCCCTGTACCACGGAGGCGCAGCATGTGTTGCTCAACTCGGTTGTTGCTTGTGGCTCTCGTGGCGCTCGTCACGACCGCGTCGCGGGTCGAGGCGAACCCGCGTCTCCCGCCCCCGTCGGTCGCCGTCTACCGGCCGGTGCCGGCCTACCGTCCGGGAGGGTTCATGGCTCGCGGCGTGTACGTGTACCCTCAGATCAACACGGTGCCACAGTACTACCCGGTGTTCCCGTCCTATTCGGTGTACCCCTATGCCGCTCCGTACTACGGCAGCTCGTATTCCTATGGCACGTGGGGCGAGTCCTACTACCCGGTCTACCCCTCCGGCGGTTACTCCACCTACCGGTATTACTTCCGCCTCCGCTAGCGGCCCCCGGGCAAGGCTTCAGCCGCGGGCCGCGCCGCTGCACACCGCAAACCGGTGCCGACGTGTCAGTTCCCGCCGACAGCGACGGCCGGCCGGGCTCCGGGCTCACCTCCGAGGAGGCGGAAGAGCGGTTGAAACGGTACGGGCCGAACGAACCGGCCGGTGACCGGAGCGGGCACGCGCTGGCCGAACTGTTCAGCCTCTTTTGCAACCCGCTCGTGCTGGTGCTGCTAGGGGCCGCGGGCGTCTCCGCCTGGCTCGGGGACGCGACCGGGGCCGCGATCGTCGTGACCATCGTCCTGATCGGCGCGGGCATCAACTTCGTGCAGACGTACCGCTCGTCGCGCGCGATCCTCCGGCTCCGAGCGGGCGTCGCGGTAACCGCGACCGTGTTCCGCGACGGCGGGTGGCGCGAGGTGCCGCGCCGCGCGGTGGTGCCCGGCGACTTGGTGCGCCTGTCGGCCGGCGACCTCGTGCCCGCCGACGCTCGGCTCCACAGCGCCCGCGACCTGCACGTTCAGGAGGCCGCGCTGACCGGTGAGTCGTTCCCGGTCGAGAAGCAGGCCGCGGGTGAAGGCGCGGCTCCGCTGAAGCCGGGCGACCGCGGCGCGGTCTACTTCGGCACGTCGGTGGTGAGCGGCACGGCCACCGCGCTTGTCGCGGCGACCGGCCCGGCGACGGCGCTCGGCGCGATCGCGGCCCGGCTCGCGGCCCGCCCGCCGGAAACCGAGTTCGACCGCGGCACCCGGCGGTTCGGCCTGTTCATATTGCAAACGGTTCTGGTGCTAGTATTTTTCGTGCTCCTTGCCGGCGCCGCGCTCCAGCGCGACCCGCTCCAGTCGCTGCTGTTCGCGGTCGCGTTGGCGGTCGGGCTGACGCCCGAGTTCCTGCCGATGATCACCGCCGTCACCCTCTCGGCCGGGGCCGTGCGCATGGCCCGGCGGCAGGTCGTGGTGAAGCACCTCGCGGCCATGCAGAACCTGGGCAGCATGGACGTGCTGTGCAGCGACAAGACCGGTACGCTCACGAAGAGCGAGATGGAGCTGGTGCGGATCACCGACCCTTTCGGCGCGGACGCGGAGCGGCCGCTCGCGATGGCTCACGTGAACAGCACGTTCGAGACCGGCATCAAGAGCCCGCTCGACGCGGCCATCTTGCGGCGCGCGTGCCCCGGCACCGCGGCGTACCGGAAGGTGGACGAGGTGCCATTCGACTTCGAGCGCCGGCGCC
>JBJSXS010000869.1:0-2308 GCA_046086545.1 Gemmata sp. | reverse complement strand
ACGTCGGGGCACTTTCCGGCCGCCCGGCATCGGCGCCCGACCCACCGCACGGTGCGGTCGAGGCGGTCCGCGAGCCCCTGCCGGACCGGCCGACGCCCTACGATGAGTTACTCGGCCGGGTATTCGACCAACTCCTCGCGGGGGGGCTTGAGACCGCCGGCCCCGGATACCTCGCGTACATGCCCTCCGGCGGCCTGCTCCACGCCGCAGTCGCGGACCTGATCGCCGCGGCGGTGAACCGGTACGTCGGCAACTGGGCGGCGTGCCCCGGGCTGGTCGAGCTCGAGGCGACCGTCGTCCGCTGGTTCGCGGACCTGGTCGGGTACCCGACCGCCGCCCGCGGCTACCTGGCCAGCGGCGGCTCCGTCGCCAACTTCAGTGCCGTGCTGACGGCCCGCCACGCCCGCCTCGGCGAGTCCCTCGAAGGTGGCACGGCGTACGGGTCGGACGTCGCGCACCACTCGATGATGAAGGCGATGCGGATGGCCGGGTTCCCGGACGGGTCGTTCCGCCAGCTTGCGTCGGACGCCGGATTCCGGCTGCCGCCCGAGGCCGTCCGAGACGCCGTCCGGGCCGACCGGCGGCGCGGGCTGCGGCCGTTCCTGCTGGTCGCGAACGCCGGCACCACGCTGACCGGGGCCGTCGACGACCTGCCGGCGCTGGCCGAGGTCGCGCGGGAGGAGGGGCTCTGGCTCCACGCCGACGCAGCCTACGGTGGGTTCTTCCGACTGACCGACCGGGGCCGGGTGCGGCTCGCCGGGCTCGACCGGACCGACTCGGTGACCCTCGACCCGCACAAGTCGCTGTTTCTGCCCTACGGCACCGGAGCGTTGGTGGTCAGGGACGGAGACGCCCTGCGGAAGGCGCACCGCAGCAGCGGGCAGCTGTACTCGCCCCGGCAGGAGCACCCCGACCGGGTGGACTTCTGCGAGTACTCGCCCGAACTGACGCGGGGGCTCCGCGGACTGCGGGTGTGGCTACCGCTGAAGATGCACGGGGCGGGGGCGTTCCGCCGGTACCTGGACGAGAAGCTGGACCTGGCGCGGTGGGCTGCCGGCCAGGTCCGGGCGATCGACGGGGTTGAACTGGTCGCCGAGCCGGTGCTCTCGGTGGTCGTATTCCGCCTCACGAGGCCCGACGCGGGGGCGGAGGAACTCGACGCCCTCAACCAGCGGCTTCTCGATTCCGTCAACGCCCGGCGGCGCGTGCTGCTGACGGGTGTCACGTTGCGCGGCCGGTTCGCGCTGCGGCTGTGCGTCCTGTCGTTCCGGACGCACCGCGAGAACATGGAGCACGCCGTCGAGGATATCCGGGCCGCGGTCGGCGAGCTCGGCTAACTCCGGACCCGGCGGGTGACGGTGCGCGGCACGAGCAGCGGCACCGGGCGGAGTTCGGCATCACCTGGGGTATCACCGGCAGCTTGCCTGCCCGAATTCCACGAAAGGATTCCACGAAAGGAAGAGATGGTCGGCGTCAGGTCGAGGAGGCTTCTTACGAGGCCCGACGCCCGCAGCTATCCCCTCGGTGGAACACGGGCGGGCGACCCGCCCGTGCCACCACGCGCGCTGGGATCGGGCAGCGGCCGATGGCTTAGCGACCCCGGAGGCATACCGGCCACGTCTGTTCGTCGGTCCAGCCCAGAGTATCGCGGGCGTAGGCGCGGCAGAGCTGAACGATCCACCCAGGCCCGTCCCCGGCCTCGAAGGGGGTGAGTACGCTCTCTCGCCCCGCGCTACCCTGCGCCGCCGCCGCGGGTAGGGGTCCTCCCGGGGGGGCCAGGAACGCGTTGTAGAGCAACTGGCCGACGGCTTGGTCGTTGTTCTTGGCTGCCGGGCCTCGCTGCTGGCCGAATCCCAAACTGTCCCGGAGCGCGGCGGGCAGGCGGTCCATGCCCCACGTCAGTCGCGTCACCCCCGCCGGCGGTCGCGGGGGGCGCCGGAGTGCCGGCCCGGCCGGCCGCCGGACGCGGTAGCACGTCCCGGCCGGATCGGACCGGACATCAACGAGGCCCATCCGGTGGAGGAAGTCGAGGTGGACGGCAACCGAATTGGGTTCGAGTTTGTCGGTCAAGTCCTGATCGGTCTCGGCACGAAAGGTTCGGATCAGGGTCGTCGTGACGGCCCCGAGATCCACAAACGCCCGCGCGTCACCCTCCTCTTCCTCCGCCGCCTGCCCTACCGCTTGTTCGGTCCGGTCGATCCAACTCTCCAGGGACTCGGCCCAGGGGCAGTCCAGCGGGCCGTCTGGCTCGCGGAGCCGGACCGGGTCCCACGGGCCGTCGCACCAGATGCGCTCCCAGGCCGCCTCG
>JBJSXS010000868.1:0-4438 GCA_046086545.1 Gemmata sp. | reverse complement strand
CCGAAGCGGACGGCGACGTTCACAAGGCCGCCGCCGACGCCGCGGACGCCGCGCGCGATGCGGCCGCGCGCGAGAACAAGGACGCCGAGGCGCGGCCGCACTACGAGGCGGCCGTAGCGGACCTGCAGCAGTACCGGGACGACGGCGGCAACGCGGTGCTGGAGGCGTACCGCAAGATCGCGGAGCTGTACGGCAAGATGCGCGACCCGCTGAACGCGGTCATCAACGTGGCGGCCGCGATGGAGTACAGCGGGTCCGACCCGGACCTGCTCCAGAAGCGCGACAGCTACTACTACTCCGTCCCCATCGAACGGCTCGAGCGCGCGCGGGCGAACGTGGGCAAGTGGTTCGACGTGTCGTACTGCGTCAAGAAGGCGATGGCGGTACTGAACCGCGCCGACGCGGACGCGGACCTGCTCGAGTGGGCCACGCACCTCGCGCGGCTCGCGAAGGTCATCGAGCCGACCAGCAACCGCGTGCGGCTGCTCGAAGGTCGGTGCCTGCTCAGGCAGGGGCAGCGCGACGCCGGGCTGTCGCTGCTCGAGGACGTTCGCGAGGGGCAGAAGGGCTCGGGCGACGAGGAGGAGGCGTGGTACAACGCCACCCGGTTACTCGGCCAGTTGTACCTCGAAGAGCTGAACCGCCCAGACCTCGCGCTGAAGGCGTACCTCGATTACAAGGAGTTCCACAAGAGCGGGGCGGACACCTTGTTCAACGTCGCGCGCTGCTACGAGGCGCAGGGCGACACCGCCAGCGCCGTGAAGTACTACAACGCCGTGACCGTCTACGAAGAGCACCCAAAGTACTGGGAGGCGAAGGACGCGATCCGCCGCCTCGGCGGGAAGGCGTAGCGCGGCGGTCACAGCGGGCCGGCGGCCGCGCTGGTTCTGCCACATGCTTTACGCCCGCGCTGGCGGCGGCGGCTCCGCCGCTGGAGCGGGCGCATCGGGGGCCGGCGAGACCCGGGCCGGCCCGGTGCGCGGCGGGAGCAGCGACAGCGCGTTGCCGGCGAACGCGAGGCGCCGCGGGCTGTCGCCGGTCGCGGGCGGGCGCCAAACCTCAGTCCATTCGGACCACGTGATCCGCGCGCGGTCGAACAGCAGGCGGGCACTGTCGAGGGTCGGGCCGGCAGTCGGCTGACGCTGCCCCGGGACGCGCGGGCGCAACTGCGCGGCCGGGTCCACGATGTCGTACAGCACCGGAGCGGAGTCCCGCGACCCGTACCAGACCAGCAGCCCGTCTGGGGAGAGATCAGCGTGCTGGGCGGTTGCCGGCAGCGCGTCCCGCACCTGCTCCCAGACAAGATTCACCCCGGCCCTTTTGTGCAGGTAGGCGAGGGCGTTGGTGAACACGCGGGCCTGCTCGTCGGTCAGGGCCGTCAGGAACCCCGGCGATGCCCACCGCGCGACCAACCAGCCGGCCCGGTCCTCCCACTCGAGCCACGCCGAGTCGGCGGTCCCGACCCCGGCCAACTCCAGCCGGATGCGGTTGGTCCCGAGGGACACGCGCCCGGCAGACAGGCGCGGGCCGGTCCAGCCGGAGTCGCTGTCGTTGAGTACCTCGACGAAGTCGCGCGTGGCGAACCGGCGCACGGCCTCCTCGACCGCCCGCAGCGCGGCCCGGTGGGTCCGCGCGTCGCGCCACTCTTCGGTGCGGGCGGCGGCGCGCTCGGCCGCGCGGAGTTTCGCGTACAGCCGCGGCACCGTGCCCGAGTGAAACCCCCAGTGCAAAAGCCCGTGCACCGTCTCGCCGTGGCCGCCCACTGCCACCGGGCGCAGCGCCGCCGGTCGGTTCGCGCGGTACAGCCGCCAGTTCTCGCGCATCTCCCAGAACAGGAACGTAAACGCGTCCGGCAACAGCCACAGCGTACCCATGATCAACAGCCCCGCCCCGGGTTCGGTCAGGTACGGCCCCAGCTGCCTGGCGAGCGGCGAGGAGTAGCCAAGCCACGAGTTCTGGTCCGACTGAAGCAGCGCGGGGAACAGCAGCAGCACCGGGTACACGAACTTCGCGAACAGCAGCGACAGGGGGAGCTTGAGCGGGTTGATCATCGGCTCGATTAGCACGACCATGTAGAACCGGATCAGGAACGCGAACGGCATCCACAACACCCCGGCTACCGCGCGCACGGCGACCGCGAACGGCCCGGTCCGGCCACGGAGTCGCAGCCAGTCCTCGACGCGTGCGAGTAGCCATTCCAGAGCCGCGACGAGTTCGCGGAAGATGTCGTTGAGCCACCTCAGCGCGGTCGGCAACGAGGGGATCAGTTCGAGGATGCGTCGCGCCGCCTCGATCAGCACGACCTCCACGCGCCAGCCGAACCGCGTGTTCACGACGCCCGCGATGCACAGGAACGTGAACGCGCGTGCGAGCCACTCCAGCCCGGAACCGGTCCCGAGTTCCCACAGCCCGAGCGGCAGCACCCAGAGTACCGCGCAGACGATCAGCGGCCGGACCGCGTAGTTGAGCACCAACTGAACCGGGGCGCTGCCAACCAGCGCCCGGATCCACCGGCTCGACCAGATAAGCCCCGGAATCTCCCAGAACACGAACCGGCCCGCGCGGAAGATGATGCGTCCGACCTCGGTGAGGGTCTCTCGCAGGGCGGCCGAGCGGATGACCGCGATCAGGAACACGCCCAGCACGAGCCAGGTGGCGTGGAACCACGGCTCCAGGTTCCAGCCACCGAAGAACGACGGCGGCGGCCCCTTGGCCTCGCGGGCCAGCTTCACGTTCCGCTCGTAGACCAGCAGCCAGACGAACTGCAACGCGAGGAACGCGGCCCCGAAGGGCAGGGTGACGTGCCGCGTGAGCCAGCGCCCGGTTTGCGTGCCGAAACTGAACGCGGTCGCCTTTTCCAGACCGCGGATGTACAGGTCGGCCCGGCGGTACACGCCGTCGAGCCGGTCCGCGAGCCGGTCGTCGAGCCGCAACAGCGGGTCCCCGAGGTAGTACTCGTTCGGGCCGCTCAGGTCCGGGAGCTTCATCTGCCCGCGGGCGATGGCGTCCCGCACGTCCCCGAACGACAGGTACCCGGCCGACGAGATGCGGTCGAGCAGTTCCTTGACCGTCTTATCGACAGCGGTCCGCTCCGGGAGCGATGTCGGGCGCAGGCCGGCGTCCTGAAGCGCGGTGTCGAGCAACGGGCCGAAATGGGTTCGCAGTTGCAGCTCGGCCTGGTCGAGCGCGTTGCGCAGCAGCGCGGCCAGCGTCTTGCGGTCCAGGTCGGTGAGCCGCGCGGCGGTGAGGCGGTGTGCGGCGCTGCGGAGTTGGGCGGGCACGCGCACGAACCGCTGCCCGGCCAGCTCCCGCTTCAGCGGCCGGTGCCCGAGGTGCTTGACCCATTCGAACACGTCCAGAGCGTAAATCTTCTGTTCGTGGTCCAGGCACGCGCGCTGGAGGTCGTACAGGACGGCCGCCTCCACCGGCCGGGCGCCCTGGTCGGCTTTGTCCAGCAGTCGCGGCAGCGTCTCCTTCCAGACCGTAACGTCGGCGTCGCTGATCTTCAGCGCGGCGCGCAACCGGTCCACCAGTTTGTTCAGTTCCCCATGCGCCTTTTCCTGTGTGGGGATGGTCAAGTAGCCTGGAGCCACCCGCGCTGCACGGGTGTAGCAAATGGCCGCGCTCGACACGTCGCCGGCCTTGGACGCGCGGACCGCGCTGCGCTCGAGGCGCTGGTAGTAATCGTGCGACTCGTCGGACTGATCGTCCGTCTTCGGGTCCGGGTCCGGCGCGCCGGGCAGTCGGGTGCGCGTGAACAGGGTCGCGGCGTCCACGTCGCGCGTGAGTATCGCCTCGAACGTCGCATCTAAGGGCAGGCTCGGGAAGCAGACCGCGATCAGCGTCGGGTTGAAGTACCGTAGTTCCAGAAAGTAAGCGGCAAACTCGATGTACACCTCGCGGTCGGTCGCCCGAGCGGTTAGGAGCCCGTCCTGGACGAGTGTGTTTCGCGCCTCCTCGAACGCGACGGGCCCGATGGCCTCGATCCGCTCGCGCAGCCCCGCCTCGGTCAGCCCGGCCAGCCGCGCGTCGAGTTCCCGGTGCAGGGCCGCGTGGAACAGCAGGCGCCAGTACCGCCCGAGCAGGTCGCCGGCGGACGCGCCGAGTTCGTCGGCGGCGGGCCGTTCGAGGAGCAGGACGGTGTCGGGCAGGTTGAACCCGTGCGGGAGCCCGAGGTCTTCCGGCTCGACGTGGTTGTACAGGGTCGCGCGGTCCAAAACGAAGCAGTGCCCGTGGGGGATCTGCCAGACCACCCACGCGACCCCGGTGACGTTCAGGATCAGCCGGTCGAGTACCGGTCTGGACACGAGCACCGCAGCCGGGTCGGTGTCGCGTAGCAGCCTGCTCAGTTCCTCGAGTTTCATAGTGCGTCGGGCCCGGGCGCGCGCGGGTGTTCTCGAATGTGGGGCGTATTATCCGTCCAGCAGGCGCGCCGCGT
>JBJSXS010000867.1:0-7813 GCA_046086545.1 Gemmata sp. | reverse complement strand
CGCGCGCCTGAAACGCCTGCGCGCCGGCGCTCAGAGCTGGAGGTGACGACCGATGCCCGAATCGTTCGACGTGATCGTGCTCGGGGTGGGCGGGATGGGGTCCGCCGCGTGCTTCGAGCTCGCGCGCCGAGGCCGGCGCGTGCTGGGGCTGGAGCAGTTCCCGCTGGTGCACGCGCGCGGCAGCTCGCACGGGCACACGCGCATCATCCGTACCGCCTACGCGGAAGGCCCGGCGTACGTGCCGCTCGCGCGGCGGGCGTTCGCGCGGTGGTACGAGTTGGAGCAGCTCACCGGGCGGCACCTGCTCACCGAGTGCCCGTGCCTGAACGCCGGCCCGCCCCGGAGCGAGCACGTCGACGGGGTGCGCGCCTCCGTGCGCGCGCACGGCCTCGCCGCCGAAGAGCTCACGGGGGACGAGATCAACCGCCGCTACCCCGCGTTCAACTTCCCCGCGGATTACACCGGCGTGATCGAGCGCGCCGCCGGGTTCCTGTACGTCGAGGAGTGCGTCCGCTCGCACATCGACGCCGCGGTGGCGCTGGGGGCCGAGGTCCGGGCCGCGGAGCCGGTGCGCGCGTGGGCGGCGGCCGGCGACGGGGTCGAAGTGACGACCGACAAGGGGGCGTATCGGGCCGCGAAGCTCGTCGTCACCGCGGGCGCGTGGGCGACGCAGCTCCTCGCGGACGTGGGCGTGCCGCTCCGCGTGATGCGGCAAACGCTGCTCTGGTTCAGGCCCAGCGCGCGCCCGGAGCTGTACCGCCGGGACCGGTTCCCGATCTTCATCGCCGACGTGCCCGGGCAGCCGTTCTACGGGCTGCCCGCGATCGACGCGAACGGGCCGAAGGTCGCGCGGCACTACGGCGCGCCCGAGCTGCCCGGCCCGGCCGGCGTGGACTGGCTCATCACCGCCGCGGACCTGTCCGGCATCCGCCCGCTGCTCGCCGCGCACCTGCCCGGGCTGGGCGGCTTCGCGAGGGGCGAGGTGTGCATGTACACCGTAACCCCGGACCACAACTTCGTGATCGACGTCCACCCTTCGCACCCGCAGGTGATCGTCGGGTGCGGGTTTTCGGGGCACGGGTTCAAGTTCGCGTCCGTGGTGGGCGAAATCCTCGCGGACCTCGCCGAAGGCGGGCGCACGGAGCACGACATCGGGCCGTTCTCCGCGCGCCGAACCTTCTGAGCGCACCGCGGCTCACTTGAGCTACGTGCCCCCCTGCACCCGGAGCGCTGACGCCCGCCAGCAAGACATGAACCTGCGACTCGACCACCTGCTCGACGACCTGCGCGCGAACGGCGAAGCCATCCTGCGCGCCATCGACGCCGACCCCCTGCTGGCGAAGCGGGAGTCCGGCGCGCTGGTGCTCGCGAACGCGAGCGGGGCGCTGTTCACCCCGCGGGAGCCGCACCAGCTCTTCGCCAAGGGCATCGTGTACCGGCGCGACCCGTACCGGCTCGTGTCGCTGCCGCTGGTCAAGATTTACAACCTCGGGGAGCGGGCCGTTTCGGTTGCCGACCTCGCGGGCATCGCCGCCGAACCGCGCGACCCGCGGCTGCACTACCTGCACAAGCTCGACGGCACGATGCTCCAGCGGTTCCAGCACGACGGCCGCGCGTACTTCACCACGCGCGGCATGATCGAGGGCGGGCCGAGCTTCGGCGGCTGCGACGCGGACGCGCCGGCCCGCGCCGCGAACTTCGACTACCTCGGCACCGCCCGGCGGCTCGCACAGGCGAGGTACCCGGCGCTGTGCGCGGCCGCGCCGGAGCTCGAGAACCTGACGCTGGTGTTCGAGTTCATCCACCCGGGGACCCGGGTCGTCACCAACTACGGCGACCGCGAGGACCTGGTGCTGACCGCGTGCTTCGACCGCGCGGAGTATCGGTACCGGACCTACACGGAACTGAAGGCGCTCGCGGACGCGCACGCGCTCACGCCCGTCGACGAGTTCGTGCCGCCGGGCCGCACCATCGCGGAGCAGATCGAGCGCTTGCTCGCGTCCATCGCCGGGACCGACCAGGAAGGAACCGTTGTCACCGTCGAGCACGCGCGCCGCGTCGTGTACCGCACGAAGGTGAAGGGGCCGGACTACCTGCGCGTGCTGAAGCTGGCGGTCGGCTGCACCTACGACCGCGTGGTCGAGATGGTGGACGCGCACCCGGAATGGAAGGGGTGGGCCGACGTCGGGGCGCACTTGCGCTCGCTGGGCCGCGAGCGGGTCCCCGAGGAGGTGCTCGGCTGCTACCGCGAGCACTACGACGCGTTCGCCGCGTACCTCGCGGACTGCGAGCGGCTGCGCGCCTGGGCCGCGGCCCGCGGCGCGGAGGTGCGGCGCGAGGCGGAAGCCGAGGCCGGCGCCGGGAACGCGCGGCTGGTGCGCAAGTGCTTCGCGGCGCGGGCCGTCAAGCTGCCGCTCCGGCCGCTGCTGTTCGCGTTCCTGGACGAAAAGCTCGATGCGGCCGCGGTGCGCCAGGTGGTGCGCTCGCCGGCCGAAGCGCGCGAAGCGGCGGCGGCCGTCGGGGCCGAGCGCTGAGCGGCGCGCCGGCTGTGCCGGCGAACCGCCCCGGGGCGCCGGCTACAGCAGGCCGGGAATGGGGTCGCCTTCGGCGAGCAGGTTGCCGACGCGCCCGAGGCCGGGCTTGAGCCGCACCTCGGAGATGTCCAGCACCGTGCTCATGACCGTTGCGAGCAGGTTCTTCGGGGTGTACCGCTCGGTGGCGGGCTGCGACGCGGTGCGGTCCGACTGGCCGATCACCTGACCCATCTTCAGCCCGCCGCCGGCGAACAGCAGCGACGTGAGGTTCGCGTAGTGGTCGCGGCCGCCGTTCTTGTTGCGCCGCGGGGTGCGGCCCATTTCGCCCGTCACGACCAGAAGAATCTTGTCTTCCAGGCCGCGCTCGTGAACGTCCTCGATGAACGCCGCGACCGCGTGGTCGACCTGCCTCGCCATCGGGTCCAGGTTCGCCATCTGCTTCGGGCTGTTCTCGTTCGCGTGCATGTCCCACCCGCAGTCGGACACCGTCACGAACCCGCACCCGGCCTCGCACAGGCGGCGCGCGAGCAGCAACTGCTTGCCGAGCAGGTTGGTGCCGCGCTTCATGTCGTACCACCTCGTGACGTCCTCGCGCTTGAACAGCCCGCCGGTGTCGTACCTCGCGACGGTCTTCGGGTCCTCGCGCGTGATGTCGAACGCGTCCCCGACGCCGCGGGTGATGACGTCGAACGCCTGCTGCTGGAACTTGTCGGCGCCGTCCAGCGCGCCCGTCGTGTCGAGGTCGCGCCGGAGGTGATCGAACCCCGCGAGCAGCTTCCGCCGGTCCTCGAACCGCTCGGTGCTGACCTTCAACTGAAGGTTCTTTTTGAGCTGGTCGCCCCCGCTCGGGTCGAACGCCGCGTACGAACTGCCCAGGTCGCCGGGCGCGGTGAGGGTCGGAATCACGCCCGTCTCGAAGTTGCCGCCGAGCTTCAGGCCCGGTTCGACCGCCTCCGGCAGCACGAGGCAGCTGTTCGGGATGCCGGTGCTCGGGTTGTTGGCCCCGGCGACGCGGGCGTACAGCGCGCCCATCGCGGCCTTCATCGGATTCCCGCCGCTGGTCACCGACAGGTACGAGTGGTCGGCGTTCATCGACGCGTACGACCGCACGACGGTAATCTTGTCCGTCAGCTGCGACAGCTTGGTGAACGAACTGCCGAAGGTGACGCCCGGGAGCTTCGTCTGCACCTCGCCGGTGATGCTGCGCACGTCCTCGGGCGCGGTCATCTTGGGGTCGAAGAACTCGATGTGCGACGGGCCCCCTTGCAGGAACAACAGGACCACCGACTTGTCCCGCACGGTCCGCCCTTCGCTCGCGGCCCTCGCCCGCGCGGCGAGGAGCTCCGGCAGGCCCAGCCCTAGCAGCGACAGCCCGCCGACCTTGAGGAACTCCCGGCGCGACGCGCCCTGGCAGGTGCGGGCGCCCCGCGTGTCGCTGATCGAGAGCATCGAAGTTCCTCGACGGAAAGGCGGAAGGCGGGGCCGGAGGGCAAGAGCGTCGGCGGCGCGTTCGACAGGCCGGTTCCAGAATGCCGTGAAGCACCGACGTAGGCAAGAGAATTGTCGGCGGAAGGAGGAGCCGCCCGCGGCCCCGGGGGCGGCGGGCGGCGGCTGCTGGCCCCTTCTACTCGAACAGCGCGCCGACGAACGCGTCCGGGTCGAACGGCTCCATGTCCTCGATCTGCTCGCCCACGCCGACGAATTTCACCGGCAGGCCCAGCTTCTGCTTGATGGCGAACACCGACCCGCCCTTCGCGGTGCCGTCGAGCTTCGACAGGATGATGCCGCTGCACTTGACCGATTTCGAGAACTGCTCGGCCTGGGTGAGGGCGTTCTGGCCGGTGGTGGCGTCGAGCACGAGCAGCACCTCGTGCGGTGCCCCGGGGATCTGCCGCGTCACGATGCGGTGAATCTTCTCCAGCTCCTTCATCAGGTGGGTCTGCGTGTGGAGCCGGCCCGCGGTGTCCACGATCAGGACGTCGAACCCCTTCGCCTTGGCCTTCTCGCAGGCGTCGTGCGCGACCGCGGACGGGTCGGCGTTCTGCCCCTGCTTCACGATCTCGCACCCGATGCGCCCGGCCCACACGGTGAGCTGTTCGACCGCCGCGGCCCGGAACGTGTCGCACGCGGCCAGCAGTACCTTTTTGCCGTCGCCTTGGAGCCGGTTCGCGAGCTTGGCGATGGACGTGGTTTTGCCGGACCCGTTCACGCCGGCGATCATGATGACGGTGGGGCCGGCGGTCTGGAAGTTGATGCCCGGCGACCGATCGGTGAGCAGTTCGCGCAGTTGGGCCCTCACGAACGTCTCGACCTCGCCAGAAATCTCCTTGTCGCGGAACGCCTGCCGCACGCGGTCCACAATCGTGAGGGTGGCCTGCGTGCCCACGTCCGCGAGGTACAGCCGCTTTTCGAGTTCGTCGAGGAACGCCTGATCGACCTTCCCCTTACCGCGCAGCAGGTCGAACACGCCGCCGAAGACGCCTCTCGTCTTCGCCAGCCCCGCCTTGATGCCCTTGAACAGCCGACCCAGCATGCGCCGCCCTCGTGTGTGTTACGCGCAGCGGTATTGTAGCAAGAACAGCTACCCACCGGGCCCCTCCCGATACGGGAGGGCTGCCGGAACCTTATCGCTGGGCGCATCAAGTTGCTTTGCTGTGCCTCCGTCAAGGGAGCCGGCTGGGCGCAGGTCGGCCGGGACCCAAGTTGACCGCACCGCACGGCAGCCATATCATTAACCAAATGTACTGGAAGTAGCGATTGTGACGGTTCAATGCCCTCCCGGTGCCGAGACCGTAAATGAGCACGGAACAGAAGCCGACCGCGACCGAACCACCACCGCCGCCGACGCCCGCGCCCGCGCCGAAGGCGGAACCGAACGCCCTTGCCAGCGCGCTCACCAACTGGTGGGACAAGTTCAAGGCCGGGCAGTTGCTCAGTTATCGGGCGATGGCGTTCACCCTCATCGCCGTCGCGGCCTTCGGCACCGTGGCGTACATTTCGTACGGCAACAAGAAGGCCGACTCGTCCAGGTGGACCGAGTGGGACGGGCTGGCGTCCACGGCGTCCATGAAAGAATACGCCGAGAAGAACCCGGGCACGGTGCCGGGGCGGCTGGCGGCGCTGGACGCGGCCCGCAGCCAGCTCGGGCCGGAGGGCATCGACCGGTTCATGGTGCCGGACCTGGGCGCCCGCAAGAGTGCCGTAGAGAACGTCGAAAAGGCGCGCGAGGCGTTCACCAAACTGGCCGACGAGTTCAAGACCGACCCGGTGATCCGCGTCGAGTGCCTCGTCGGGGTCGCGAAGGCCGAGGCCGCGCTGGTCGGCATGACCCGGGACAACAGCACCGAGTTCCGCGGCGACCCGAAGAAGGCCATTGAGTACCTCGACAAGGTCGCCGCGGCGGCCGCGAACACCGACTGGGGCAAGGACGCGAAGAAACTGGCCGACGAGCTGCGCAACCTGAACACGCAGGATCAGGTGATCAAGCTCCAGACCAGCGCGTACGGGATCGCCCCGGCCCTCGGGCCGGGTCTGGACCCGCGGATGCCGCGCGACCCGGCCCACGGGTTCCCGAGCCTCCCGGGCCTCGTGCCCTGACCGCGCCGCTCGGCGGCGGGCGGTGGGCCGGCGCCCCCGCTCGCCCGGATACCCCTCATGTCTGACGCCCTCGAAGACGACGACCTGGAGTTGCCCGAGCCGGCCCCGGTCGCGACGAGCGTGCGCCTCCGCGAAGCGCTCGACCTGCTCGTCATGGTCAAGTCCGAGGGCATGCGCCTCGACCAGTACGTGCTCCTCCACTTGGGCGCGGACTTCAGCCGCTCGGTGGTGCAGCGCGCGATCGAGAGCGGCGGGGTCGCCGTCAACGGGAAGCCGCTGCTGAAGCCCGCGTACAAGGTGCGGAAGAACGACCGGCTGCGCGTCACGATGCCGGAGCCGGCGCACGAGATTCCGGTCCCGGAAGACATCCCCCTCGACATCCTGTACCAGGACGACTGGCTCGTCGTCATCAACAAGCCCGCGGACATGGTCGTTCACCCCGCGAAGGGGAACTGGTCCGGCACGCTGGTGAACGCGCTCCAGTGGCACTTCCGCGAGCACCTGAGCACCGGGAACGGGCACCTGCGGGCGGGCATCGTTCACCGGCTCGACAAGGACACCAGCGGCGTCATCTTGGTGGCGAAGGACGACGCGACGCACCGCGACCTCGCGATGCAGTTCGAGTCGCGCAAGGTGTTCAAGGAGTACATCGCGATCGCCGCGGGCGAGCTGGAGCGGGACTCCGACTACGTCGAAGGCGCGCTGAAGATGCACCCGCACGACCGGCTGCGGATGATCGTGTCCAGCGACCCGGACGCGAAGCACGCGCTCAGCTACTACGAGGTGCTGGAGCGGTTCCGCGGGTTCACGCTGGTGAAGGTGCAGCCGCGCACCGGCCGCACGCACCAGATCCGCGTTCACCTGCTGCACGCCGGCGCCCCGGTGCTGGCCGACAAGCTGTACGGCGGGCGCGCGCAGCTGCGCCTCGCGGAGCTCGCGCCCGGTGTCGCGGCGGGGGACGACGCGCTGATCGGCCGCCAGGCGCTGCACGCGTTCCGGTTGCGGTTCCAGCACCCGCGAACGCAGCAGTGGATCGAGGCCGAAGCCCCGCTCCCGCCGGACATGCGCCGCACCCTCGACGCGCTGCGCCGGTGGCGGCCCGTGCGGTAGGGCCTCAGCGCCTTTCGGCCCGTCGGGCCTCGACCGCCTCCGGCTCCGCACCCCCGTCGCGGCTCTCCCGCGGGCCGTCGCCACGAACGAGCGCGACCGCGGCGACGATCAGCACGAACGCCCCGGCGGTGCGCCACGTCGGCGCCTCCTTCAGGTAAACGAACGCGAACACCGCGAACACCGCGAGCGAGATGACCTCCTGAACGACCTTCAGTTGCGTGGCGGTGAAGTGCCCGTACCCGATGCGGTTCGCGGGCACCTGGAAGCAGTACTCCGCCGCCGCGATCAGCCAACTGACCCCGATCGCCGTGACCAACGCGGCGTGCTTGAACTTCAAGTGCCCGTACCACGCGAGCGTCATGAACGCGTTCGACGCGACCAGCAGCAGCACGACGGTGAGTGTTGTTTTCATGTGGCACCAGGCGAACGCAAGGAGGCTCAGGGGCGCGCCCCGAGCCTCCTTGCGAGTCGCGCCGCCGGGCGGGCGCGTCACTGCTTGGGCGGGTTGTGGATGGTGATCTGCGCCTTCGGCTTCATCATGGCGATGACCGACTCGCGGACCCGCATCGCGT
>JBJSXS010000866.1:0-4374 GCA_046086545.1 Gemmata sp. | reverse complement strand
AAGGAGAAGGTGCTGTTGGCGTTGGAGCCGAGGGTGGTGATGGCGGCGATGCACACCACCACGATCAGGGCCAGCATGACCGCGTACTCGACCGCGGTCGGGCCGTCTTCCGCCTTCACAAAGTTGACCAGACGCTTGGTGAGACTGCGCATGTTCTGTGTTCCCGTGTGGATGAGTAGAGGTAGGTGGCGGACACAACGGGCTCCCCGACCCGGTGCGCACGTATTGCCGTTCCGAACCCTGCTGCACTTACGACCCCGAACCGCCTGGCCTTACGCCCTGCAAACTCAGGTTGTTGTACATCGAGCTTGTCGAGCCCCCGATGTTGCTGACCGCCGCGGCAATAACGACGACGATCAGGGCTAACATCACGGCGTACTCGACTGCGGTCGGGCCGTCTTCCTTCTTCAGGAAGTTCACGACCCCTCGCGTGAACCGGCCGAGCATGGCTTCTCTCCGAGTGTTGCACGGGCCAGTTGGTCTCCGGCCTCGGTCACGCGGCGTCGCCACTGGTGGCCTACTCCCGGTAGCATTGGGGGAACGGATGGGAGCCCCTTGGCCCAAGTTAACCGGTCGTGTGGGACCACCCGGGTCGTCGTCTCGAAACCGAGCCGGCGTTGCCAAGCGACCCGTTCACACGCGAACCTAGAACGCACGTATGGTGTGTCAAATCACCGGTGACGCGATTTCGATGCATACTGCCGAGTATTCGGACAGTGCCGGGTGCGCGCGGCGTTCAGAAGTGTTCAATTCGCTCGACGCGAGCCACCAGCTTTCCCAACCGCTCGGCGACGGCCGCCGGGCGCGCGACCGGTTCGCGGTGCGCGAACACGCGCACCAGCCAGCCCAGCGCCGAGCACATGGCACCGGTGGCGGCCAGGAGGGACACGAACTCGTCTGGCGCGTCGAGCGGCCCGCCGGCATCACGGTATGCGGCGAGACCGGCCTGGAAAAGTGAGCGGTCCGCGGCGGCGAGGTCGTCGAGCAGACGCGCCAGATCGACCGCGACGTGATCGACCGCCATCGCGCCGTAGTCGATGACGCCCGTCAGGCGCCCGGAGGAGAAAAGCACGTGGTCCCCGCGCAAATCGCGCAAGCACGGGCGCAGCGGGAACGAGCGTATCAGCCAGGGCCGCAGCGCGGTCACGGCCGCGTCCGCGCCGCGTTCGACCGCCCGAGCGGCGCGGGCCAAGAGGGCGTCAAGTTCCGCGGCGACGGGCGCAAGGTCCCGGGCCCAGGCGCCGAGGCGGGTGCGGTAGGCGGTCAGGATGTCGAGGCGTGCGGCGACCCCGGGGCACGGTTTGCGCTCCGCCACGGGCCAGCACCGGTGCAACTGGGCCGCGGCCGCACAGGCCGCCCGCACCCCGGCTTCGGTCGGCGCGCGGAGCGGTTCGCCGGGCATCCACGAGCACGCGTCCCACACCCGCCCGTCCGCGAGCACGGCGGGCGCGCGGCGCGCGCCCGGAAGGACCCGCGGCACAAAGGGGAGAAGCGCCGCTTGCCCCTGCCACGCGTGAACCTGTTCGACCCGCTCGGCGGTGACTCCGGGGGGCCAACCCTTGAGCGCGACCTGCGGTGCGCCCGACGGGTCGTCCCCGCGCCACACCACCGCCCCGCTGAACCCGGGTTCGGCGCGGTGCCACGCCAGCCCAGCTGTCGCGAGCCGGAAGTGGTTCCGAACGTCGAGAGGCGGAGAAGTTTCGTTCACCTGCGTGCGCCCGACCGAGTTGAGCGGCTATTGTAGCTTGCGGGCGGCCGCCCCGGTAGAATCTGTCCACGTCCGCACCAGCCCCCACCGCAACGGAGCGCCCACAGTGCTTTCGCGCCTCACGCTAGTTGCCCTGCTCTTCTCCGCGAGCCCGCTCGGGGCCGCCGACCCCGCGTGGTGGGACGACGAGGTCGAGCAGGCGCTCAAAGCCGCGAAGGGCAACCGCGCCGAGTTGGAGAAGGCCCTCAACGGCGCGCCGAAGGAGCAGCGCAAGGGGGTCGCGTTCCTGGTCGCCAACATGCCCGGTTCGGACCTCGCGTCGCTGACCGCCGAGTTCCTGTTGACGAACACCGAACTCGCGTACAAGGCGCGGAAGGAAGCGCCCTGGGGCAAGGACGTGCCCGAGGCGCTGTTCCTGAACGACGTCCTACCTTACGCTAACGTGGACGAGAAGCGCGACCCGTGGCGCAAGGAGATGTACAACCTCTGCATGCCGCTGGTGAGGGGCTGCAAGACGCCTACCGAGGCCGTGCAGAAGCTCAACGCGGAACTGTTCAAGAAGCTGAAGCTCGGGTACTCGACGCAGCGCAAGCTGCCGAACCAGAGCCCGAAGGAGTCGATCGAGCAGGGTAAAGCGAGTTGCACCGGCCTGAGCATCGTGCTGAGCGACGCGGCCCGCGCGGTCGGCATCCCGGCGCGGCTGGTCGGCACCCCTCTGTGGTCGGACAAGCGCGGGAATCACACCTGGGTCGAAATCTGGGACAACGGCTGGCACTTCACCGGGGCCTGCGAACCCGACCCGAACGGTCTCGACCGGGGCTGGTTCGTTGGCGCCGCGGCACAGGCCAAGAGGGACGTGCCCGAGCACGCGATTTACGCCGCCAGCTTCAAGAAGTCGAGTCAGCACTTTCCCCTGGTGTGGGCGCCGAAGTCCCAGACCGTCCCCGCGGAGAACGTTACCGACCGGTACGCCAGGGCCGCCCCCAGAGCGGAAACTTTCAAACTCGAAGTGACGGTGCTCGACGCGAACAAGAAGCGCGTGGCCGAAAAGGTGACGGTCGCCGCGACCGGGGACGCCAAAAAGACCTACGACGGCACCTCCCGCGACGAGACCGCCGACCGAAACGACTATCTCACCTTCGGGCTGCCGCCCAACACGGAGTTCGTCGTCACCGCGGGGACGGTTACAAAGACGGTCAAAACCGGTCCCGCGGGCGAGAAGGCACTGGTCGAGCTTCGGAAGTAGCACGCACGTTCGCCCGGCTCGCACGTGGATGAATGACTGGTCGCCCGTCCTACGGAACCCTGCCATGCACCTGCGCTGCTCCGCGCTCGCACTGCTCGCGCTGACCGCTCCGGCCCTCGCCGCGCCCGACGAGGCCAAATCCGCGGCCGCCCTCAAAGACCTCAAGGCCGCGCTAGGCGCGAAGCCGGCATCACTCGCGGACCTGGCGAACAAGCCGTTCGCGTCCGTTCCGCTCACGAAGAGCGACGCCGCCGCCGCGCGCGAGTTGCTCTGGCAGGCCCACCGCGTCCACATCAAGACGGAACGGGCCGCAGAACTGAAGGACCGCGTCATCCGGGACGACAAGCTCGAAATGCCGTTCTTCTTCAAGACGTTCGGCGAGAAGCCCAAGAGCGGGCGCAGCTTGTACATCTCGTTACACGGAGGCGGGGGCGCCCCGAAGTCCGTCAACGACGGCCAATGGGAGAACCAGAAGAAGCTGTACACCGTTGACGAGGGCATTTACCTGGCACCCCGGGCACCGACGAACACCTGGAACCTGTGGCACGAGGCGCACATCGACCGCATGTTCGCGCGGCTCATCGAAGACCTCATCGTCCTCGAGGACGTGAACCCGAACCGCGTGTACGTGCTCGGTTACTCGGCGGGCGGCGACGGGGTGTACCAGCTCGCGCCCCGGATGGCGGATCACTGGGCCGCGGCCGCGATGATGGCTGGGCACCCCAACGGCGTCTCGCTGCTGGCGCTCCGCAACGTGCCGTTCGCGCTTCAGGTGGGCGGTAACGACGCCGCGTACAACCGCAACAAGGTCGGAAAGGAGTATGGCGAGAGGCTCGACCAGCTCCAGAAGGACGACCCAACGGGGTACGAGCACTTCGTCAAGATTCACGAGGGCAAGCCGCACTGGATGAATCTCGAGGACAAGATCGCGCTGCCGTGGATGGCGAAGTTCAGCCGCAACCCGACCCCGGACCGCGTGGTATGGAAGCAGACCGGGGCCCCGCACGACCGCTCGTACTGGCTCGCGGTGCCGCCGAAGGACGCGAGGGGGGACCAACTGGTCGTCGCTAAGCGAGCCGGGCAGGTGGTCGAAATCACCGATCACGAGAAGGTGGCAAAGCTCCTCGTGCGGTTCGACGACCGGAACATGGACCTCGACAAGCCGGTCGAGGTGAGGCACGGGGGCAAAGTGCTGTTCGCCGGTCCCGCGCCGCGCACCGTCGGCACGCTGGTGAAAACCCTCGCCGGGCGCGGTGACCCGGGGCTGGTCTTCGACGCCGAGGTCGAAGTGACGTTGACTGAAAAGAAGTAGCCGCCACAGCCCCGGCGCGGCTGCTGTTAGGGTTTGTGGCGGCGCCGCGACTCGCCAGGCTCGTTGCGCCCGGCCGGCGGCCGCGTTCCTTTTCGTTTGCCGGGGCAA
>JBJSXS010000865.1:0-6206 GCA_046086545.1 Gemmata sp. | reverse complement strand
GGCCGCGGCCGCCGGCGCCACGCCCCGGGCGCTCAGGCGGTCCATTAACCGCTGCCGCGCCTTGCAAAGCCGCCCCGACAGTGAGCCGAGCGGCCAGCCCAGGCGCGCCGCCGCGTCCGCTTGCGGCACGCCCTCCAGATCGCACAGCACGAACGCGGTGCGCTCCGGCTCCGGGAGCCGCTGCACCTCCTCGTGAACGGCCCGCACCAGCGCGTCCCAACTCGCGTTCGCGACCGGCCGGTCGGCCTCCGGGGCCGCCGCGCCCTGTTCGTACTTGCGGCGCCGCGCGAACGCGCGATTCGCGCGGATTGTGACGCGGACCGCGACCCCGTGCAGCCACGCGGGCAGCGCGCGGCCGTCGCGGATCGCGTGCCCCGAGCGGGCCAGCGCGACGAACACCGCCTGGAACGCGTCCTCCGCGTCGGCGTGGTCCCGCAGCGCGCCCCGGCACACGGCCCACACCAGCGGCCCGTGCCGCCGCACCAACTCCTCGAACGCGCCCTCGCTACGCGCGCGGACGAACTGGGCAAGCAGGTCCGCGTCGGGCATGACCGCCTCGGCCTTGCGGGCCACGGTTAGCAGCAGTGCCGGTGTCATTGGTGGTCTGTTCCCGCTCGACCGCGGTTCCTACGCGTCCTATTCGTTCTAATCGCTTTTACATACTCGGGGGCGAGTCGGGGCAACCGTATCGCCGCACCGGTTGCGTCGGCCGCCCCGACGGGGCGCGCGGCCGTGCGCTACTTCATCAACTCGCGCAGCCACCACACCTCCGCCGCCTTGCCCGCCGCGATGGTGAGCGTGTCCTCGTTCGGCCCGAACGCGAGCGCCTTCACGGGCGCCGGGAACTTCTTGCGCTGGATCACCTTCCCGGTCGGCACCTCAACGATGGCCAGCGCCCCGCTGGCGTCGGTGGCCGCGAGCCGTGCGCCCGACGGCGCGAAGGACATGCCGGTGACCGGGGCCGTGAACACCGGCTCCGCGACCGGCTTGCCTTTGTACGGCCAGAGCAGCACGGTGCCCTTGTCGTCGCCGGTCGCGAAGTCGCCGGTGCCCGCGCACGCGGCCCACGCTTTCACCGGGGCCTTGTGATCGCGGTTCACCGTTTCGACCTTCATCGCCGCCGACCAGACCGTGATGGTACCGTCTGGCGCGGCGGCGAGCAACTTGTCCGTCGGCGCCCACGCGAGGAACGTCGGGCCGTTCGGCTTGCCCGTATCCGGGGCGCTGGCGGCCGCGGACTCGTCCTTGGGGCCGACGGTCGCGAACCCCTTCGCCTTCGGCGGGTTGCTGACGAACGCCGCGGGGATGGTGCGCTGGGCGACCAGGTTCCCGCGCACCGCGGCGAACCGGACGCGGTCGTTCACCACGTCCGGTGCGACCGCGACGAACGGGCCGACAATTCTGGCCGGGGCCGGCGGCGCCCCGTTCCGCGGGGCCCCGACCACGCCCGTCGCGGTGGTCGCGAACAGAAAGCGGCTCGCGGCGTCGAACTGCACGCGGGTCACCGGCCCGTCCGCCTTCGGCCCGGCCAGCAGCGGCTCGAACGTCGGCTGGTCGATCGCGCACACGCGGGTGGTGCCATCCGCGTACCCGACGGCGAGGTGGTTGGCGTCCGCGCTGATGGCCAGCGCGGTGACCTCGGCCGGCCCGTCTTCGAGCGCGCTGGAACCGCTCGCGTACGCTTTATCGGCGTGCGTCGGCGGGCTCCGCGGGCCGGGGTCCGGGTCGGCCGGTCCCGGGGGTGGCGTCGGGTTCGTGTCCCGCGCCCCGGTGTTGGGACCGGGGTCCGGCGGCGTCACGACCTGCTCAGCCCTTTTGCGCCCGGCCAGGTACGCGGTGGCCCCGAAGAAGAACACCCCGGTCACCAGCGCGCACAACACGGTCATCACCGCGAGCTGCGCCGGCACGGACCACCGCGCGAACAGCACCACGGCAGCGTTCGCGATCAGTGCGACCAGCGCGAACGCGGCCCCGAGCACAAGGCCGAAGTCCAACCCGAGGTCGGCGGTTTGCGAGAGGCCCAGCGGCCCAGCGGCGGCCCCGAGCGACAGAACCAGCGCGGTCAACAGGAGCCACGCGCGCCGGTACTCGGAAGCCGCCGGCGCCGGGCGCCGGCCGGCCAGAAACCCGACCGCGTCGCGCGCCAGGGGCCGCGCGTACCGGGCCGCGATGCGCAGCGTGATCGCGCGCCGGTCGGGCAGCGTCACGGTCAGTTCGCCCGGCCCGGGCTGGTCGGCCCGGCACCCGACGGGGATGTACAGGAACGGCTTGAGCGCTTCGACTTCGAGGAACACGCCGTGATCGACGAACACGGCAAAGCACGGGCCGGCGACCTGCCGCGCGGAGTCGGCCAGGACCCGCACCGGCACCCGGAACGGGGGCGGCGGGGCGGGCGGGGCCGGGTCGTCGTCGAGCGACAGCGGCCCCTCGTCGTCGAGCGACAGCGGCTCCGGCTGCTGAGCGGGTGGTGGGCGGAAGCCCCCGGTCGGCCGCGGTGCCGCGGGGTGCGGGGCCGGGGCGGTCCTGGCCGGCGGCCCGGGTGGGTCCGGGGCGGGCACGGGGCGACTCGCGGGCGCCTTCACCGCGTTCGCTTCGGCGGCTTCGGGTGAGAGGGTCGGCAGGTACACGGACGCCGCCAGCGCCGCGCTCAGATCGACCTTCGCGCGGCACTTCGGGCACTTGGCCGTGCGGGGAAGCGGCGCGCCGTCGGGGAGTTTCAGCCGCTTCCCGCACGCCCAACAGACGATCCGAACCCCCATGGCGGCTCCCTTCGGCACCCGTCGCAACCGATTGAGGGTGATTGTAACTCCCGGGATCGGTTCCCGGTGCTGTAATCCGCGCCGCGCCGCGGGCCGGCGGTACGTTAGAATGGGTACCGACCCGACGGCCTCTCCGGGACCGCGAATGGCCACACGCCGACTCACCTGCCCGTGCGGTAACGTCTGGGACCACCCGCTGAACGAGCCGGTGCCGTCCGACCTGCGCCTGATCTGCCCGCACTGCACCCTGGCCGGTGAGGCGACCCTCGAGCCGCCCGCCGAGCCGCGCGGGGCGTCGGCGGGCACGTTTGTGACCAACCCGGGCAACGCGGCGGAGGCCGCGCGCCGCCGCGAGGCGGCCGCGCACATCGGCCCGGGCCGGGTCATCGCCGGGTACGAGATCATCGAGGAGATCAACCGCGGCGGCATGGGCGTCATCTACAAGGCCAAACAGCCCGGCGTGAACCGGTTGGTGGCGCTCAAGGTGATCGCGCCCGGCAAGCTCGACCAGCCGGGCACCCGCGCGCGCTTCAAGCGCGAGGTGCGCGCGTCCGGCCGGCTCAGCGACCCGTGCATCGTGACCGTGTTCCAGACCGAACTGGACGGCGCGATCCCGTTCGTCGCGATGGAGTACGTTCCGGGGATCGACCTGCTCCGCCTGGTCAGGCAGGTCGGCCCCCTGCCGGTGGCGGACGTGTTGTACTACGCCCGCCAGGTGGCCGAGGGCCTCCAGCACGCGTACGAGGTCAAACTGGTTCACCGCGACATCAAGCCGTCGAACCTGATGGTCAGCCCGTCCCCGCTGGCCGGGGCCGAGGGGCGCACCGGGCGGCTCCCGAAGGTCAAGGTTCTCGACATGGGCCTCGCCCGGGTGGTGGACACCGAACACATCGACCCCGAGACCGACGACCTGACCGCGCCGGGCGTGTTCGTCGGCACCCCGGACTACGTGTCGCCCGAGCAGGCCGCCGACCCGCGGGCCGCGGACACCCGCAGCGACCTGTACTCGCTCGGCGGCACGATGTACTTCTGCCTGACCGGGGAGGTGCCGTTCCCGGGCAAGACCCTGGCCGCGAAGCTCCGCAAGCAACTCACCGAGCCGCCCCCGTCGGCCGCGGCCAAGCGGTCCGACGTGCCCCCACCCGTGGACGCCATCATCCTCCGGCTGATGGCCGTCGAGCCGAACGACCGGTTCCAGACCCCGGCCGAGCTGGTGGCCGCGCTGGACGGGGCGCTGAAAGACGCGCCCGCGAAGCCCGGCACCAGGTCCGCGCCAGGGGTGGCGTCGGTGTTCGCCCGCGCGCACGACGGCGGGGTTCACGCGCTGGCCGTGGCCCCCGGCGGCACCTTTGTCCTCACCGGCGGCGGCGACGGCACCCTCAAGCTGTGGCACCCGTCCACGCTGAAGGAGCTGCGCGCGATCACCGGGGACGTGGGCGCCGTCGAGTCCGCCGCCATAGCGCCGAGCGGCAAGTGGGTGGCGACGTGCGCCATTCGGCTCAGCGCGTCCGACATGGGCGTGCAGTTGTGGGACATCACCACCGGCAAGGAGGGCCGCGCGCTGCGCGGGCCGACGGACAACGTGTCCGGGGTCGCGGTGTCGCCTGACGGCCGGAGCATCGCGGCCGCGAGCGCCGACAAGATGGTGTGGCTGAGGATCCGCGAGCCGGGCGCGCCGACCACCCCGGCGTGCGTGAAGGGCCACACCGGCGGGGTCACCGCGGTCCGGTTCGTGGGCGCGGACTCGCTGCTCTCCGCCAGCGCCGACGGCACCGTGCGGCAGTGGAACCTCAAAACCGGCGCGTCGAATCGCGGGCTGCCGGCCGGGGTGGGGCCGCTCGGCGCGCTGGCGTTCGCGGCCAAGCGCATCGCGGTGGCCGGGCGCGACGGGCTGGCGCTGCGCCAACCGCACGCGCCCGCGTTCACCAAACTGGAGGGCCACGAGGGCGCGGTGCTGTGCTGCGCGCTTTCGGCCGACGGCCGGTTGCTCGTGAGTGGCGGCGCGGACCACACGGTGCGCATCTACGGCGCCGAGGGCGGCGCGCCGCTGGCGACGTACCCCGGGCACGACCGCCCGGTGCGTGCGGTCGCGCTCTCCCCGACCGGCGACGCCATCTACAGCGGCGACGAGGGCGGCATCGTCCGCCGCTGGCCGACCCCAAAACCGAAGTCGTGAGCGCCCGCCGAACCGCCATACCCCGCGCAAGCGGCACAATTTCTCGTCACTGCTGAGCTTGTGCGGCCGGCTACAACTGGCGGCAGCACTTCCGCGGTCGTAAAATGGGGGGTTTAGGTAAACAACTTCGCCGTACCCCGAGAGCCGCATCCGTGAATTTCCCCACACTGACCGCGCGCCGGGCCGCGTTCGGCCTGCTCGCGGCACTCATTTTCCTGTTCCCGGGCGTCGCCCGATCGGACGACGAGGACGACAAGCTCAAGAAGGAAATCGCCGACGTCGAGCGGCAGATTCTCGAACTCAAGAAGCGCCTGGACGAGCTGCGGAGGGGTCCGCAGCCGGCGCCAGCGGCCAACACCGTTCCCGAAGCGGTCATCGGTAAGCTGAACTGGCGCAACATCGGCCCCGCGAACATGGGCGGGCGGGTCACCGCGGTCGCGGTCGTGGAGAGCGACCCCACCACCTATTACGTCGCCACCGCGAGCGGCGGGTTGCTGAAGACGGTCAACAACGGAACCACCTTCAGCTTTGCGTTCGAGAAAGAGGCGACCGTTTCGATCGGCGACGTCGCGGTGGCGCCGAGCGACCCGAACGTGGTGTACGTCGGCACCGGGGAAAACAACCCGCGGAACTCGGCCAGTTACGGCGACGGCGTCTACAAGAGCACCGACGGCGGGGCGACGTGGACCAACGTCGGGCTGAAGAAGTCGTTCAGTATCGGCAAGATCGTGATACACCCCAAAGACCCGAACACGGTGTACGTCGCCGCCATGGGTCGCGTCTGGGGGCCGAACGAGGAGCGCGGGGTCTTCAAAACGGAAGACGGCGGCAAGTCGTGGCAGAAGGTCCTGTACGTCGATGACAAGACCGGCGCGATCGAGTTGCGGATGGACCCGTTCGACCCGAACACCGTGTTCGCGGGCCTGTGGGAGCGGAAGCGCGACGAGTTCGACGGGTTCTTCGGCCAGGGTCCGTGGCCCGGCCCGGACCAGTACGGGCCGGTCGTCTCGCACGGCCCCGGCGGCGGCCTGTTCAAGACCTCCGACGGCGGCAAGAGCTGGAAGAAGCTCACCGGGGAGAAGGCGGCCCCCGGCCTGCCCACGGTGAAGACCGGGCGCATCGGCCTCGACTACTCGCGTAAAACGAAGGGCCTGCTGTACGCGATCATCGACACCGAGAGCATCGGAAAGGGCCGCCCGCCGCTGGCGGTCGCGCCGGGCATCTCAGGGGAAGGCGACAAGGGCGGGGCGAAAGTCACCATCGTGGTCGAT
>JBJSXS010000864.1:0-2053 GCA_046086545.1 Gemmata sp. | reverse complement strand
GAAGCGGTGGAGATGATCCGCACCGGCGAGGCGGACGCGATGCTCGCCGGCGGGTCGCACAGCATGATCACGCCCACCGGGATCACCGGGTTCAACCGGCTGACGGCCCTTTCACAGCGGAACGACAGCCCGCAGACCGCGAGCCGGCCGTTCGACCTCACCCGCGACGGGTTCGTGATCGGGGAAGGCGCGGGATTGGTGGTGCTGGAGGAACTGGAGCACGCGAAGGCCCGCGGCGCGAGCATCGTGGCCGAACTCACGGGCTACGGCTCGACTGCCGATGCTTACCGGATGACCGATCCGCATCCACAAGGGAAGGGCGCGATTAGGTGCATGGCGGACGCCCTCGCGGACGCGGGGCTGAACTCCACCGACGTCGGGTACATCAACGCCCACGGCACCAGCACCCAGGCCAACGACGCCGCCGAGACGGCCGCCATCAAATCTGTGTTCGGCGACTACGCGTACAAGCTCCCGGTTTCCAGCAGCAAGAGCATGCTGGGCCACCTGATCGCCGCCGCCGGGGTCGCGGAGTTGGTGATCACGGTGATGGCGATCCAGAAGGGCGTCATCCCGCCGACCATCAACCTCGAAACGCCCGACCCGGTGTGCGACCTCGATTACGTGCCCAAAAGCGCCCGCGAGGGCCGGTTCAAGCACGCCGTGTCCAACAGTTTCGGCTTCGGCGGGCAGAACATCGCCCTCGTCGCGAGCGCGTTCAAAGGATGAGCCGATTATGGGTTCGCGAGTGACCCGTTTTTCACTACAATGAAGTGTTAGTGATACTGACAGGATGTTGTGCGTCGCCGGGGCAGGAGGTCCGAAATTGAAATGCTAATCATTCGGTTGGAGGTTATAGGGTGGTTTTTTGGCTCTGGATTGTGATCTCGGTCCTGGCGGTTCCGTCCATTGCGGTGGGGCTGCTCATGGCCGTGACATACTTGTATGTCCGCTGGAAGTACATGGGGTTCCTGACCCGCATCTTCCAGGAGAAGCCGCTGTTCGTGATCCCGCGTGGGGAACCGGACCCGCGAGCCGAGGAGGTTTCGCTCACCGCGGCCGACGGCTTGACCCTTCGCGGGTGCTACCTCCCGACGTCCGCGTCGCAGCGCAAGGGCGTGATCCTGTTCGGTTTAGAGTTCGGCTCGAACCGGTGGGCGTGCCGGCAGTACTGCCAGGCGCTCGTTGACGGCGGGTACGACGTGTTCGCGGTCGAGCCCCGGAACCAGGGTGAGAGCGACCGCGACCCGAGCTACGAACCGCTCCAGTGGGTGACCGACCGCGACGTGTCCGATATGCGGGTGGCGGTGACCTACCTCCGCGCGCGCCCCGACGTGGACCCCAGCGGCATCGGCGTGTTCGGCATCAGCAAGGGCGGCAGCACCGGCGTGCTCGTCGCCAGCACCGACCCGTGGGTGAAGTGCGTCGCGACCGACGGCATGTACGGCACGCACACCACGATGGTCCCGTACATGCAGCGGTGGATTCAGATCTACAGCGGGGCCCGCCGGCTCCAGCGCGTGCTGCCGGGGTGGTTCTACGGCATGGTCGGCACGGTCGGCGTGAAGAAGGTCGCGCGCAACCGCGGCGTCAACTACCCGAGCGTCGAGAAGGCCGCGAGCCGGCTGCACCGGCCGCTGCTGATGATCCACGGCGAGGGCGACACGTACATCAAGCCGGAGATGGCCCAGGCCCTGTACGCGCGGGCCAGCGGGCTGAAGACGCTCTGGCTGGTGCCGAAGGCGAAGCACAACCAGGCCCTGCACGTGGCCGGCGACGAGTACAACCGCACGGTGGTCGAGTTCTTCGGCCGGCACCTCGCCCGCGAGACCGCGGACCTTCAACCGGTCGCGTGAGACCGCGCGTCGGGCTCGACGCCGCCCTCGCACCGAGTTCGCGATCGCCAAGCGAGTCCCGCCCGGATCGGAACAGAACCGAGCAAGAAGCCCACGGCCCGCCGTGGGCTTCGTCGCGCGCGGGCGTGTGTGTTGGTTTTGCCCCTTACCCCTGCGGGCGAGGGCGATACAGGGTCGGTGCCGCCATGTCATTGAAG
>JBJSXS010000863.1:0-4307 GCA_046086545.1 Gemmata sp. | reverse complement strand
CGCGAAAGTGGTCGTGAACCAGCTTCGCCTTCGGGCCGAAGGTGCCGTCGAAGGTGATCGGCTTCCCGCCCGGCGCGTCGGACACCTTGATGTGATCGCGCTCGCTCGCGACCACGAAGTACTGCTTGCCGCGAACGACGTTCTTGGGCAGCGCGTCGCCGTAGAAGACGAGCGCGTCTTTCGGCTCGCTCGTCTTCGCAACGGGCAGCGGGCGCGCCAGATTGTCGAACTTCACGAGGTCGTCGCCGCTGGTCGCGCTCAGCCCGCCGCGGGTGAGCTCGTCGGGGAAGTACTTCGCCGCGAGCTTATGGTCCCGCGCGGCGAACTCTTCGGGCCATACTGTGATCTGCCACAGGAACCCGTAATCCCACATGAACTTGCCCGACGCCAGCAGCGTGCAGTCGGCTACCGTCACGTCGGTCGCGAACGTCTCGACCTCGCTCTCGGAATTCGGCTTGCTCGCGCCGAACACGCTCACCACCGCGCCGGCGATGCCGTCGGCTTTTACCCCGCGAAAGGTGACGTTCCGGGTCGCGCCGCCGGGTGCCGTGGTGATGAGGAAGACCCGGGTGTTGGCGTTCGGCTCCCAGGCGTTCGCGTCCGCGCCCGGGTCGAAACAGTGGCCCCAGAACTCGCCGCCGGTCCACGCGAAGTCGGTGACGTTCTCGCCCGCGAACAGCACCACCCGCCCCGTGTCGCCGAGCTTTTCCGGTAGCACGAAGACGGCACCTTCGGCGCTCACGCGCGTCTTGCTCGGAAGTGCGATTGGCTCCTTTCCGGGTAGCGCGTAAGTGCCCGGGGGGATGGTGACCAAGCCGCCGCCCGCGACCTTCACGTCGGCGAACAGCTTGGAGAACGCGGGTGTGGCGTCGGTCTTGCCGTCGGCGGGCGGGTTGTGGTCCGCGAGCGAGAACGCGCGCGCCTTCGGCGCATCCGCGCCCCCCGGAGCTTCGGCGGTCGGCACAAGCCACACCGCGGCACACACACCAGCCGCGAGGCAACAACGCTTCACGACTGCTCTCTCCTTTGGCGTAGATCGAGTTACTTCGCGCGGGCGTCGAACACCGCGAACACGTCCGGCAGCGCCTCGCGCACGATCACCATGTGTTCGACCCCGGGGTACTCCTTGAGGGTCGCGTTCTTCGCGCCGCCATCGGCGAGCGCCTTGTACAGCGCGCGGGCGCCCGCCAGCGCGAAATCCTTGTCGCCCACGCCGATGAACACGGGCAACGCGGCGAAGGCTTTTAGGTCTTTCGCGGTGCCGCTGCCGCCGAGCGCCGCAACCGCCGCGAACCGGCCCGGGTGCTTCTGCGCGAGGTCGATGGTTTGCATCGCGCCCATCGAGTGCCCCACCACGAAAGTGCGTTTCGGGTCCAGCGGGTAGCGCTTGGTGAGTTGGTCCAGCACCGCGGTCACCGGCGGGGCACCGAGGAAGTTGATGGGGCTGCGGGTCGCGACCAGCACCCACCCGCGCTTGCGGCACTCGGTCACGACGCGCCCGGCCCCGTAGCCCTCGAAGAACAGGTTCTCCGACCCGCCGGCGCCGTGCAGCGCGACCACCACGGGAACGGGCTTTTGCGGGTCCAGGTTTCGGGGCACGAACACGCGGGCCGGCGCGGTCTTCTTGCCCTCCAGCGGCACCGAGAGCCAGTACTCGCCGGGCTTCTCCGCGGTGTAGAACGGCTTCCCGTTGAGCATGGCCTCCGCGTTCTTCAGCAGGTCGGCCGCGGGCAGGTCAGTTTCGGGCACCGCCCTCTCGAGCAACAGGTCTTCCAGCAGCGGGGCCCGGTCCCGCACGGTTGCCCTCTCGACGGTGTCGATCGCGTCCCAGCCCGCGACGGCCTTCTTGATGGCGATGAGCCGCGCGACCGGGTCGGCGATCTGCGAGATGCCGAGCGCCGTGCGGCGGATCTCCTTACCGCTCTCGATCATGAAGTAGAGCTTCCGGTCCAACCCCTCGAACTCCCCGAGCGGGGGCAGCGGCACCGTCACCGTGACCGGGAACTTGTCGGGCTTCAGCGTCGTGACCTGCTTGTCGGTGAACCACAGTTGCACTTCCAGGCCCTTCGGCACGTCACCCTTCACCGCGAAGAACCGGTCGATGGTGACGGCCAGCTCCTTCTTCTTGGCGTCCACGACGCGGGTTTCGGGGGTCGCGTAGAGGCTCCACGCCCACTGCCGCGAGAGGCCCGGCTCGTCATCCGAGAGCAGTGCGAACCGCGCGAGCTCGAGCGACCGCCCGGCCTCACCGAACTGGAACGAGAAGAACTGCTGCGTCAGCTTCTGCAGGTGGGTGAGGGCCGCGCGGCGCGCCCGCTCGTTCTCCTGCCTGTCCCACTCGGTTTCAAAGCGCTTGAGCCGCTGGCCCAACTCGTACCGCTGGGCGAGCACCTCGCCGGCTCTGGGCTGGGCGAGGCCCGGTGCGGCCGCGACCAGCACGGCCGCCAGTGAGCACAAGTGTCGCATGGTCGCTCCCGAAGTCGGGTTGAATCGCGCGCCGCGAAGCAGTTACACTCCGGGTTCTACGAGACGGACAACGGAAAGGAATCCGCCGTGAAGCGACAACTCCTGGTGTGCGCGCTGTTCGCACTGGTGCTGATCCCCGACTGGGTGTCGGCGTGTTGGCCCCAACCCGGGCCGGTGTACTACCAACCCCCCACTTACTATGTGCCGGTCCAGTACGGCCCGGTCTACTGCCGGCCGGTGTACGTGCCGCCGTGCGCCCCCGTCGCCCCGCCGGTGCTGCC
This sequence comes from Gemmata sp., assembly GCA_046086545.1. GTDB lineage: Bacteria > Planctomycetota > Planctomycetia > Gemmatales > Gemmataceae > Gemmata. Next base: position 1,560 of record JBJSXS010000863.1, on the reverse strand, counting down.
GCCGCCGCGGGTCGAACCGGTGAAGCCGCGCCCCAGTTCGTCCCCGGGCGATCCGAAGCCGACCACGCGCCCCGACCGCACCCCGGACCCCAAGCCGTCGACCGCCGCACCGGTCCGGCCCATCGGCGGCAGCGACGCGCCGAAGCCCGAACCGGCCCCCGCGCCGATGATCCCAGAGTTCAAGGCGGTCGAGGCACCAAAGGTCGAGGCGCCGAAAGCGGATGTGCCCAAGGTCGAAGCGCCCAAGATCGTGCCCGACCTGAAGCCGGTGGAACCGCCGAAGGCGGACGCGCCGCCGCCGATCGAGCTTCCGAGGGTGGAGGGCGGTCCGAAGTTGCCGCCGCTCGTGCTGCCCGGAGGGAGCGACTCGCCGTTGCCGCCGCTCCAGCTCCCGAAGGACAGCGGGGCCAAGTTGCCCCCGCTGGAATTGCCGAAGGACCCGGCCGTGAAGCCGCCGCTGGAAGCGCCGAAGGTGGAAAAGGAACCGGCGCCCGCGGTGCCGGTGCCCGCGCCTGCGCCCGACGCGCTGATCCCGCCGTCGGCCGTGCCGGTGCCCAAGACCGACACGCTGCCCCCGCTGACGCTCCCGCCGGACTCCCCGGTCGCGCCGGACGCCAAGCCGGTCGAGGCGAAGTCCAGCCCGCTCGGGGCGACCTCTCGTGTGCCCAAGGTGAGCGTGTTCGCGGCGGCCGGCGAGGTGCCCACGAGCGGGCTGCGCAAGGTCGGGTTCTACAACCACACGGACCGCGACCTGTCGCTGACCATTGAGGGCAAAGCGGTGACGCTGCCGGCTAAAACGTACCTGCACGCCCAACTGCCTGCGACGTTCATCTGGGCCCACGGCGGCAGGCCGGCCGCAAGGCAGGCGGTGCCCGCCGACGCGACCGGGCTCGATGTGCTGTTCCGCGAGTGACCGCCGCGCGGCCAGAAAGGGGGAAGGGGAGACAAAGGCCGGGAGCGTGTCTGCTCTGTCCTGGTTTCCCTTTTCCCCTTCTGCACTCAGGCGAGCGCTTCGTCTTCACCGGTGCCCTTGTCGTCGTCCATCATTTCGTCCCCGGCAGCGGCGTTTTCGGCGGGGCCGGTGCCGTCCCTTCCGGCGGGCGCGACGTTCTCGTACTCCTCGGACCGCGGGTGCTCGTCCTCGCGCCCGAGCAGGTCGCCGCACACCTGATATTTGAAGTTGCCGATCTGCACCTCATCGCCCGGCCGCAACTTCCCCTCGGCGACGCGCTGGCCGTTGATGCGTACCCCGTTGGTGCTGCCCAGGTCGCGGATGACCAGGTAGTCGTCCACCTGGGCAAGCACGCAGTGCCGCCGGGACACCTTTTTCGAGTTCAACTGCACGTCGCACTCTTCGTGACGCCCGAACAGCAGGATGGGCTTGTCGAGTAGGACGCTCGGGCCGTCGGCGAGCGATAACAGGTGTGCGGGCATGGGGTGACTCCGTGTGGCGCAGTCCGTTATACCACGGTGCGCGCCGTTCTGCACCGGGCGAAGCGGTAAACCGGGGGTGCCGCGCTACGACGGGTGGCCGGTCACGAGCGGGCGCGGAGGGTCAAG
>JBJSXS010000862.1:0-2055 GCA_046086545.1 Gemmata sp. | reverse complement strand
CGCCCAGGCAGCCGATCTCCTCGTCGTAGCTGAAGGCCAGGTGCATCGGGACCTTGAGCCTGGCCTTCCTGAGGGCGGGCACGTTTGCCAGGCAGACCGCGATGAAGCCCTTCATGTCGCAAGTGCCGCGACCGTACAGGTTGCCGTCCGGCTTTTCAGTCAGCGTCCACGGGTCGGTTGTCCAGGGCTGGCCGTCGACGGGCACCACATCGGTGTGACCGGACAACACGATGCCGCCCTCGGTCGCGGGACCGATCGTGGCGAACAGGTTGGCCTTGGTGCCTTCATCGTTCGGCACCAGCGTGCTCTCGACCCCATGCCCGGCGAGGTAGTCCTGGATGTACTTGATCAGATCGAGGTTGGAGTTGCGGGAGGTGGTATCGAACGCCACCAGGCGCTGCAGCATATCGATGGAAGCTGAACTCATGACCGTCACCGTCGCATGCTTCAGACCGGCTCGCCAAGGGTCTGAAAATACTTGCGAAATTGCGCTCTCGTTTGACACCCCGCCAAGCCGCCGCTAGAACCGCCGCGCATCCGTCGTGGTTAAGGTCGCCGGGGTCTGAACGGTTCGCGGAGGGGTGGCCGAGTGGCCGAAGGCGGCGGTTTGCTAAACCGTTATACGGGGATAACCCGTATCGTGGGTTCGAATCCCATCCCCTCCGCCACTATTTGTGCGCCACACTTCGGCGCGGCCGAACGACGACGGGAGCTGGGCTTGAGGATGCGGATGCCGTTGCTATTGCTTCCGTTGCTTCTCGCGGCCTGCGAGCAGGCAAGCTCTTGGAGACCCGGCGGCTGGACCAATCCGGGCCTGATGCACAAGATCAACCGGGCCTACGAGGCACGCGACACCTGTCTGGAGCGGCACGTCGTGCCGGCCGATGCGAACAACTCAAGCGCGCAGGCGATCGCCGCTGCGGCCGCCCTGTCGTGTCAATCGGAGACCAACGCGCTGATCGCGGTGAGCAACCCCTACGGCGAACCACGCGTGACCGCTGCCATCCGCAGAGATTCCGATTTCCGCGCCCTGCGCTACGTGCTCAAGGCGCGCGGCGAGTAGGGCTCAGGCGCGCCGCCAGAACGGCGCCCGCTTTCTCACCGGATCGAGCAACGACCAGTCGCCCTGTTCAACGGCGTGGCCCTTGGGGAAGGGCGGGCGCGGTTCCTGGCCGAGCGATCGCATGACTCGGTCGTCGCGGTAGTAGCAGAGGAGCACGACTCGGTTCAGCGCGAACAGGGCGTCACCCCCTTGCGCCTTGAAGGCTGCGGCGATCTCGCGCCGGCGCGCCTGATCGAGGCCGGCGAAGCTGCCGCCGCTCAATTCGAAGAGGAGGCGGAGCGATGTCCGCGCCTGCTCGGTGTCCCGCTCCAGGCTGTTCACGATGTCGCCGAAGATCGTCTCGTCGTCGGCACCCGGCACGTCATAGGCGGCACTGGCCGGGATCATCTCGGCGACCAGCGCCCTAAGATCGCGCAACTCGGCGCCGGTAAGGCTGGCGGTCGTCATTCGAACAGGGTCCCTTCGGAGAGTCGCGTCTTGATCGACTGGGCGATGTAGAGGGCCAGTGCCTGTATGGTCGAGGTCGGGTTCACACCGCCGCTCGTCACCCAGATGCTGCCATCGACGATGAAGAGGTTCTTCACGTCGTGGCTGCGCCCCCATTCGTTGACCACCGAACGCTCGGGATCCTTGCCCATTCGCGCGGTTCCCAGTAGGTGCCAGCCGCTGTTGGGCACGGAGTCGTAGGCGATCGTGTGGGCGCCGGCCGCCTTGAGCACTTCGGTCGCGCGGGCCTGCGCGTGCGCCATCATGCGCCGGCTGTTTTCGCTGATCGTGTAGTCGATCCTGGGGGCGGGAATGCCGTTGCTGTCCTTCAGGACCGGGTCGAGCGTCACGCGGTTGTGTTCCTCCGGCAGGTCTTCGCAGATTGCCGCGAGATAGATCCGCCGGTCGAGCAGGCCACGATAGACCTTGTGGTGGTCGTCACCCCAGGGCAGGCGTCCGACCGCGGTGCTGTTGATCGCCTCGACGATCGATCCGGTGCCGCGTCC
>JBJSXS010000861.1:0-4847 GCA_046086545.1 Gemmata sp. | reverse complement strand
CATCGAGTGGGAGGACAACGACGCGGACAAGTTCTCTGGCGCGAAGACCGCGCTGGCTAACTGCCGCAAGGCCGACATGCCGCCGAGCTGGGGCAAGCACGACGACGCGTTCGCGCAGTGACGTGTGACACGCGACCGGGGTGCGGTCCCGGTCGCGTCTCGCTTGGGTCGGCCTCCGCGGCACCGAGAGCAGCAACACGGCACAGCGCGAGCCGAGGTGAAACCAGAGGGCGAACGTGCGGTCCCGGTCGCGTCTCGCTTGGGTCGGCCTCCGCGGCACCGAGAGCAGCAACACCCCTCCGCGCCGTGCCACGAAACAGAACGCGCGCGACGCGGATGTGCCGGCAGCCGCTTCCCGCCGCGCGGTCGGCGGTGTAGCTTATCACCTCCCCACCGTCCCGGACGCGCGAATGCTGCTCACCCCCGACACCGTCGCCAAGCTCCAGTCGGCCCTGGACAGCGACCTGCTCGTGTTCATCCCTGAGCTGGCGCTGTGCGCCGGGGTCGTTGCGCTCTTGCTCGCGCGGCTCGTCCCCGCTCTCGACCGCGTCCACCTCGGGGCCGTGGCCGTTGTCGCGCTCGCGGTGGCGCTGTTCGCGGGCGGGTTTCAGGTGTGCGAGGGCGTGTGGGCCGGGCCGTACTTCGGCGGCATGCTGATCGCGGACGCGTGGGGCGGGTTCGTGCGGGTGCTGGTGCTCGCCGCAGCCCTGATCACCGCGCTGTTGACGCTCGTCACCCGCGTCCCGGACCGGGCCGACTCTGCGGACTTCTACGCGCTCCTGCTCGGCGGCACGCTCGGGATGGCGCTGATGTCGTCGGCCGGGCACCTGCTCATGGTGTTCGTGGCGGTGGAGATGGCGAGCCTGCCCGGGTACGCGCTCGCCGGGTTCCTGAAGGGGAAAAAGACTGGCAGCGAGGCGTCGCTCAAGTACGTCGTGTACGGGGCCGCGGCGAGCGGGGTGATGCTGTACGGTATCACGCTACTGGCTGGCACGTTCGGCACCGCGACCCTGCGCGACGTGTCCGCGGGCATTGCCGTTGGCGGGCTCGACCTGCCGGTACTCGCGGGGCTGGCGCTCACGTCCGTGGGGCTGGGGTTCAAGCTCGCGGCGGTGCCGTTCCAGTTCTGGTGCCCGGACGTGTTCGAGGGCGCCGCGGCCGAAGTCGCGGGGTTCCTTTCGGTCGCGTCGAAGGCGGCCGCCGTAGGCCTCACCGGCCGCTTCCTCCTCACCCTGCACGAGTCGCACCCAGACGGCAACCTGATCCCGTCAACGCTCGGTGCTGGGGTCGCGGTGATCGCGATGCTGACCGTCACGTACGGGAACCTCGCCGCGTTCGCGCAAACCAACCTGAAGCGACTGCTCGCGTACTCGACGATCGCGCACGCCGGGTACATGCTGATGGCGCTCGCCCTCGTAACGAAGACCGGCGCTGCAGCAGTGCTCTATTACCTCGCGGCGTACATCGCCATGAACCTCGGGGCGTTCGCGGTCATCGCTTTCGTGCGAAACGCCACTGGGAGCGAAGACCTGAGCGCCTACCGGGGGTTGGTGCGCCGCAGTCCGCTGCTCGCCGTCTCGATGGTCGTGTTCCTCGCGAGCCTGCTCGGGCTGCCGCCGCTGGCCGGGTTCGCGGGGAAGTTTCAGGTGTTCGCCGCGGTGTACGCGGCGGCGACTGACGCCGCCGCGAGCGGCCCGCCGGGGTTGGGCACGCTCTTGTACGTTCTCCTCGCGGTAGGCGCTCTGAACACCGCAGTCAGCGCGTACTACTACCTCAAGGTCGGCCGGGTGATGCTGCTCGACGAACCGGAGGGCGCGCCCGTGACGGCCGGTGCGGGCGCGGCGCTGTTTCTGGCAGCATTAGTCGTGCTGCTGTTCGCTGCCGGGGTGGCGTGGGAGCCGCTGATGGGCGAAACCGCCCGCGCTGCGGCCGCCCTCGGTGCGGTAAAATGAACCCTGTCCGACGGCCCCGCACACATGCTGATCGACACCCACTCGCACCTGTTTGACGAGCGGTTCGCCAAAGACCTGCCGGCGGTGCTCCGGCGCGCCGCCGACGCGGGCGTCGAGCGTGTCATCTGCCTGGGCATCGATTTGGAAACCTCACGCGCGGCGGTCGAACTTGCCAACAATTATCCAATCGTAGTTGCTGCAGTCGGGATTCAGCCGAACCACGCCGCGGAGGCGCGCCCGGGCGACTGGGCCGAGATCGTGAAACTCGCCGAAGAGCCGCGTGTCGTTGCGATCGGCGAAACCGGTCTGGACCGCTACTGGGACCGCGCGCCGTTCCCCGTTCAGGAGGACTACTTTGCCCGGCACATCGAGTTGTCTCGTAGCGTACACAAACCGTTCGTGATCCACTGCCGCGACGCCGAGGCCGACGTGGTGAAGGCGCTCCGCGGGCAGCAGCAGAACGGGCCGCTCACTGCCGTGATGCACTCGTTCAGCGGGGACCTCGCCACCGCGCGCGAGTGCCTGGATATGGGTCTGTACGTGTCGTTCGCCGGCATGGTGACGTACCCGAGCGCGCAGAACCTGAGGGACGTGGCCCGGGAGGTGCCGCTCGACCGGTTGCTGGTGGAAACCGACTGCCCGTACCTGGCGCCGCAGCCGGTCCGCGGCAAGCGGAACGAACCCGCCTACGCCGCTCACACGGCGGCGCTCCTGGCGCAAGTGAAGGGGGTGAGCGTGGTCGAGTTCGAACAACGCACGACCCGCAACGCCCGGCACCTGTTCGCGCTCGCGTGACGGGCGGTGGGTCGTTACTTGGGTTTGTCCTTGCTCCCGCCCTCGCCCTGGCTCGCACGTTGTTGGAGTTGCTTGAACTTTTCTACTGAGTCCGGGTCGGTCGCCGGTCCGGCCGGCTTCGAGTCGCACCCGGCGACCGCGACCGACCCCGCGAGCAGCACGAGGACGCGAACGCAGCGGCTCATCTGTGGCTCCCGTACGGGGCTAGTTGAAGTTGACCACCCCGCCGTCGCAGCGGTGGCACATCCGCATGAACTGGTCCGGATCGACGCCGTACCGAATCGCTCTTACCGCGCCGTCGCCGAACACCGCGTACATGAGTTGCCCGTGCGCGGACCCGAACCGGTACTCGTCGGGCGCGCCGGCGATGAAGGAGTCCTGCATTGGGGTCATCCACGTGGCCGGGGTGCTGCCCGAGGCCGCGATCTGGGGCGAGCCGCGGAGTATGTCGCCGTCGCCGCCCGGACCGGCCCACGACTCGTTGTCGTAGCAGCACACCGTGGTGTCGTGGTTGATCCACTTCTCCCCGACCATCATCGTGTTCGACATTCCGTCGGACACGTTGGCCATCCGCAGGACCCCGGGCTGGGTCGCGGTCGACACGTTGTTGCGGCTCGGCACGATCGGGCCGGTGCAGCTTGGGAAGGTGCTGTTCGGGTTGGTCCCGCCGTTGGCCGCGTAGTCGCTGTGGGCGTTGCCGCTGATGAGGCGCGGGCCGTTGCGGGTCGGGCACCCGTAGGTCTTGACCGGGGTGGCGCGCATGATCGTGTCGTTCGTGCCGTTCGTCTGCGTGCCCGCCGTGGCGTTGTATGTCGAATCGCTCGGCAGGTTGTACAGGGCCACCTGCTCGATGTACGGCAGGATCTCGTAAGTCCAGCCGAAGTCGAGGCGGTTGGTCGCCGGGTTGCCGTTCAGCCCACTGCCGCCCGTCGGCAGGAACCCGATGTTGTCGTGATGGCTGTGGAACGCCATACCGATTTGCTTGAGGTTGTTCTGGCACTTGGTGCGGGCGGCGGCCTCGCGCACCTTCTGCACCGCCGGCAGCAGCAGCCCGATCAGGATCGCGATAATCACCACCAGTAACTCGATTAGTGTGAACCCAGTCCGCGAGCGCGAAGGCTTGGGCATGGAAGAACTCCGAACGAAATGAGGGCGCGTATTCAAAAATTGATTGTAATGCTGGCTTTTTGACCTCGCTATCCGAATTACGAAACTCTAAAATCGACTCCGAGCGGAACCCCCGCCCCGCTTCGGGGGTTGCATGCGTATTGGTCGCTCACACCCCTCTGAGGGTTCTTACCGATGACTTTTCGTCCACTCGCGCTGTTCGCACTGACGGCCAGCTTGGCCGTGCTGGTGGGTGGTAACTTCACCACGATCGACGCCCAGGAAAAGCCGAACAAGAAGAACAAGAAGAAGGTCGATCCGCCTGAGGCGGCGAAACCGGCCGATCCGGTCGCGAAGCCCGAGCCGGTGAAGCCGGTCGCGCCGCCGGTTCTCAACGTCGCCACTCCCAAGAACAAAGACGCCGCGGCCCTCGCTAAGGTGATCGACGCCGAGGTCAACAAGCGGCTCGCGGACGCGAAGCTCACCGCCTCGGCCCGGTCGACGGACGAGGAGTTCCTGCGTCGTGTGTCTGTGGACATCATCGGGGTCATCCCCACCGCCGATCGCGCCAGGGCGTTCCTCGACGACACGAGCACCAACAAGCGCGAGAAGCTGATTGACGAACTGCTCGCGGACCCGCGGTTCGGTCGCCGCATGGCGGACATCTGGACCGCCAAGCTGTTCCCGAAGGAGAGTAACAACCGGTTCGTCCTCAAAGACCCCCTTTACAAGTGGCTCGAAGCAGAGTTCAACAAGAACCCGGGCTGGGACAAGTTCGTGACCAGTCTCGTGAGCGCGAGCGGCGCCGTGTCGGAGAACGGCGCGGTCACATACTTCATCGCCAACCGCACGGTGGACAAGTTGACCGACACCACCGCGCAGCACTTCTTGGGCATCCAGCTCCAGTGTCGATTCCCGGCCACTTTCCATCGACGCAGCGACCGTGATAAACGACTCCATCCATTGGGGCTACCACCCGGAAGAGCGCGGCGT
>JBJSXS010000860.1:0-10501 GCA_046086545.1 Gemmata sp. | reverse complement strand
CGCCCGAGCTGGCCGCGCTGCGCGAGGCGGTCGAGGCCGCCGCGAGGAAGGGCGAGAACGTCGGGGCCGTTTCCCGGGAGCTGGGCCTGGTCGAGAAGGCGCTGACCGGGCGCGAGTACGAGCGGCCCCGGCCGCCCGAGCCGAAGCAGCCGGACCCGGTGCCGCCGTTCCCGCGCCGCCCGGGCGGCGGGTTCGGCGGGCGCGTGGTGATCGGCGGCGCCGGCGGGGCCAACAGCACCTCCGTGATCGTCTCCAACGGCGACTTCACCATCCGCTCGAAGCAGGGCGACGCGTCGTACACCATCACCGGCTCGACCGACCCGGCGACGGCCCCGAAGGTTGTGATCCGCGACGGCGACAAGGTGATCGAAACCGACGACCTGAAGAAGGTGCCCGAGGAACACCGCGCCGCCGTCGAGCGCCTGCTGAAGATGGTGCGGCGCTGAGGTCGGACGGGCTCCCGGCCGGTCCGCCGACACGTCAAAAGCGCACGTCCAGACCCAGGCTGAACAGGTGCGTGGTGAAGTCGGCGGCCGGCGCGCGGAGCGCCGGCCCGCCGCCGTACGCCTCTTGCGCGCGGCGCACGTTGTTCCAGTAGAGGAACCCGTACCCGGCGGTCAGGCGCAGGTGGTCCGCCGCCTGCCAGTTGAACCGCACCCCGCCCTCGGCCACCACCCCGAAGTACGCAGCGCCGCTCGAGACGTTCGAACCGATGAGCGGCTGCCCGCCCGCGGCGGTGGTCAGCGTCCGCTCGCGGCTGAATTCGAGCGTGTTGACGGTCGCCCCCAGAGCGGCGGCCGCCAGCCCGTCGAGCCACACCGTTTCGCCGGGGGTGGACGCGCACGCCCCGAGCTGCGGGCCGTAAAAGGTGTTCCGCGAGCGCACCGCGTCGCTACCGCCGAGCGCCGCGGGCGGCGCCGGGACGGTCGCGAAGCTCAGCCCCAGCCCGTCCGACAGGTAGAGCTGCCGGTACCCGGCCAGCAGTTCGGCCCGGGCCCGGCCCGCGTCGTCGCGGGCAAGCGCCAGCCGCAGGTTCAGGTCGCCGCCGGCGAACGTCGTGTTCGCGCTGGCGCCCACGCGCCCGCCGACCGCCCCCGGGAACCCCACGAACGCGGGCACTTGTGCGGCCGCCCCGCCCGCGCTGACGAACTGCGGCACGTTGACGACCGCTAGCCCGGTCGGCGCCGCACGGAACTGCTCGCTGGCGGAGAACAGCGAGTAGAACCGCGCGCCGGCCCCGAGGGTGCGCTCGTCGTCGAGCCACAGCCCGGCCTCGACGCGCAACCCGCCGCGCCAGTCGTCGAGCACGCGCGTGCCGCCGAACAGCGGGAGCGTGAGCGGCTGACCGACGGCGCCGGCCAGGGCGCCGCTCTGGGCCGGCCCGGTGGTCACCACTGGCACCACGCCCGGACCGCGGGTGCGGCCGATGAGTAGCTCGGCGCTCATCCACGTCTTGAAGCCGGGGTCACCCGGGCAGGCGGCCCCCGCGGGGGCCGCGGCGCCGCGCGGGTCGTTGGCCCTGGTGGCGCCGCCGAGCGTGACCGCGCCGCCCGGCCCGGGCGCCGCCTCGGACTGGCCCAGAGGAGAAAAGAATGGTGCCCTGAAAGGGTCGTACCCGGAGGGCGGCAGTTCCGCCGCCGGCCGCGCGGGTTCCTGTGAGCGCGCCGCCGCGCCGGACAAAGCGAGCGTCGCCGCAACCGCGAGAAGCCGGGTCCGCATGGCCGCGCCTCCACACCACTTCACAAGCGCACGGCACTCTAATCGGCACAAACGAACCCGCCGGATTAACCGGAATATTGGGAGCGGCGCGCCGGGCGAAGCGCGAAGGTGGGCAACCGCACGCCACAACGACTCGGTCCCGGTCGGCGCGCGCCTCACCTCCCCGGGTGGCGCAGCACGCGGCCGCCGAGCGCTTCCTTGTACTTCCCGTCCTCGACGGCCGCGTGGCCGTTGACAAGCACCCACTTTAACCCCGCCGCGTACTGGTGCGGTTTGTCGTAGGTCGCGGTGTCGCGAAACGTTTTGGGGTCGAACACCACCACATCCGCGTAGAACCCGGCTCGGACGTACCCGCGGTCCTTGAGCCGCAGGATGTCGGCCGGCAGCCCGGTCGCGCTGCGGACCGCGGCCTCGGGGGTGACGACCTTCTCCTCGAACGCGTACAGCCCGATCTTGCGCGGGAACGTGCCGTAGCTCCGCGGGTGCGGCACCGTCGCGCCGGGCGTCTGCACCCCGCCGTCGCTCGCGGTCGCCACCCACGGCCGCTTCATGTACAGGCGCACGTCCTCCTCGTTCATCCCGAAGTTCACGATCTGGGCGCCGCCGTTGCGCTCGATGGTGAGGACGATGTCGATGGGCGCCTTCTGCTCCTCCGCGGCGATGGCGGCGATGTTTTTCCCCTGCCACTTCGGGTTCGGCGCGTAGCGCGCGATCTGGACGCGCTGGCCGCCGTCCGTGCCGCCGAGGTCCTTCTCGATGTCGGCCCTGATCTTGGGGCCCAGCTGCGGGTCGTCGAGCCGGGCGACGTACTCCTGCTCGGTGCCCTCGCGGTACTTGGTGGGGACCAGCGTCGCGCGCAGCGAAGTGGAACTCGCGATGTACGGGTACTGGTCGGCGGTCACGTCCGCGCCCTTCTTGCGTGCGGCCTCGATGAGGGCGACGGCGTCGCTCGACTTGCCCCACGCCGACTTGCCGCTGGCCTTGATGTGTGAGATGTGGACCCGGCACCCGGACCCCTTGCCGACGGCGAGCGCCTCCTCGAGGGCGCCGAGCAACCCGCCGCCCTCGTTGCGGATGTGGCTCGCGTACAGCCCGCCGTGCCTGCCCGCGACCGTCGCGAGCGCGACGAGCTCGTCCGTCTTGGCGTAGGTGCCCGGGTTGTAAATGAGGCCGGTCGAAAGCCCCCACGCGCCGTCCTTCATCGCCCGGTCGGTCAGCTCCTCCATCTTCTTCAGCTCGTCGGCGGTGGGCGGGCGGTTCGCGTTCTTCATGACCGCGGAGCGAATGCCGTTGTGCGGTGCGAGGTGAATCACGTTGGTGCCGACGCCGCTCTCGTCCAGCGTTCTGAAGAACGCGGCCACGTCCACCGGCCCGGACCCGCAGTTGCCGGTGACCGCGAGCGTGCAGCCTTGCGTGACGTAGTTCTTGTTGAACTTCCCGGCCTTGCCGGTGAGGCCCGGGTCGCAGTGCGTGTGCAGGTCGATGAACCCCGGGCACAGGGCCAGCCCTTCCGCGCTCACCTCGACCGCGCCCGGCACCTTCCCCACGTCGCCCACGGCGGCGATCCTGTCGCCCTTGATGTGGACGTCGGCCCTCACCGGCTTGCCGCCGGCGCCGTCGTACACGGTGGCGCTGCGGAACACGATGTTCGTGTCCGGTGCCTTCGGCTCGGCGCCGCTGATTCGGGCGCCCGGGGGGCACAAGCCCCCCGAGAAGAACACGAGCAGCGCGGCGGCGAGGGGCGGGGCACGCATCGGGTGGTACTCCGGGGTGGCGGTCCGCGCAGTTTACCGGGCGGGCGGGCGCGCGCACACCGGAAACGCCCCCGGCGCGGCCGCACTTGTGCCTTCCTTCGCTCGGCCCGACTGGTACGATAGGCGGGGCGGCCCGCCGGGCCGCGCGAGCCGCGCCGCTCCACCCCGCGGGGACTCCGAACGTGATCCGCGTGACGCGCGTCCTGTACCCGACGGACTTTTCGAGCTACTCGAACCAGGCGTACTTCCACGCCGTCTCGCTGGCCGAGGCGCACGGCGCGAGCCTGACCGTGCTGCACGTGTGCCCGCCCGGGGCCGGCACCGCGGCCCGCATGGGGCACCAGCTGGAGCAGGTGCGGCCCGCGAACCCCGGGATCGCGGTGAGCCACGTGCTGCTCGAAGGCGACCCGGCGACCGCGATCGTGCGGTACGCGGCCGACGCCGGCATCGACGTGATCGTGATCGGCACGCACGGGCGCACCGCCGCCGAGCGCCCCCTCATGGGCAGCGTGGCCGAGCACGTGATGCGCGAGGCCGGGTGCTCCGTGCTGGTCGTGAAGTTGCCCAAAGGCGTGCCCGCGGCCGAGCGCCCGGCCACTGCGGTCGCCCGCCACTGACTTCCCTTGACCGAGGCGCTTCTGTGTCCGAAGCCGACGAACCTGTCTCTCCGTTCCCGGAGGACTTCCGCGCCGCGGTCGCCGCGGGCCTCCAGACCGACGGGTACACCCTTGTCGGGTGGGAGCAGAACGGCGTGAACGTGCGCCCGCCCGCCGGCGGCGCCGAGCAGTACATCGGCCTGGCGAACCTCTACCGCCGTGCGAAGCACGCGGAGCCGGCCGAGTGGCCCGAGCTAATCGGTTCCTTCCTCGACCGCCTCGCGAAAGCGGTCGCGGCGCCCGACATCCCCCACGACCTGACCACCATCGCCGACCGGCTGCGCCCGCGCCTGGGGCGCCCGTTCGACCGCACCGCGGCGCACCCGTGGGGCATCCCGCTGCCGGGCACCGGGCTCGAAATCACCCTCGTGGTGGACTTCCCGCACACGATGGCGTTCGTCACCGAGGAGATGCTGAAGCGGAGCCGCAAGCGCGGCGAAGACCTGCTCGACATCGCCATCGAGAACCTGCGGGCCGGAACCCCGGCCGACTTCTTCGAGCGCGCCTCGCCCGACCACGACATCTACCTCGGGCACACCGGCGACAGCTACGACGCCACCCGCGCGCTGCTGGTAGAGGAGCTGATGCCCGAGTCGCCCGCGGGGTTCTGGGTGGCGATCCCGAGCCGCGACGAACTGGCCGTGTGGCCGGTGTCGTTCCCGGCACTGAAGGACGTTCACGGCTTGCACCTGTTCGCCACCGAGAACTTCCGCGAGCACGCGTACCCGATCACCGACGACGTGTTCTGGGTGTGGCAGGGGGTGTGGCACCCGTTCATCACGCTGAAGAACGGCGACTCGGTGATCGACCCGCCGGACCTGTTCGTCGAGGCGCTAAACGAGCTCGAAGGCCCGAAGCCGGAAGAGTAGCCGGTGCTGTTGTGGTGCAGGCGGGACGCTTTCGAGCAAGAACCCAGATCTGCGGGCCACGATAAACACCGGTTCGGCCACTTCGGAGGTTTGTCATGCTCTCTCCTGGTATCCTCTACGCGACAGCGGCACTGATGGCGTTGGTGGCCGTCGCCTGCACGGCCTTGTGCCTCGTCTGGTCCGTTCCGGCTTGGCGTCGCCGGCTCGCCCCGACTGGGGGCAGCCCGGATGCCCCCGCCCACGAGACCGGCGGGATGAGCGGCTGGCCGGCCAGAGTGGGGAGCGGATTGGTGTCGGCCGGGATCGCGGCCTCCGCTGTGGTCGCGTGGTACGGGGTGTACTGCACGCTGGCTGCGGTCTGACTCCGTTCCGCGAGGTCACGAGCGCTTGACGGATGTCACTCACTCAAACCCCGCGGCCGCGAAGCGGGGTCGTTCGGCCACCTGAACGGGGCTATCATCCGCATGAGGGCGGTCATCGACGCGGGCACCTTCGGCCGTCAGCTTGCGGCTCTGGCCTGGGTCGCCGCGCGGGCCTTCGCCGGGACCGTCCTGGCGTTCGCCGCCGCCGGGGTCGGGCTGGCCGCGGTCGCGTACTACGCCCTGTCCGGGGAGCCGTGGGTCGTTCCGGCGGTCGGGGCCGCTGTCGCCCTGGTTGAGTCGGTCGCCACCGGGGTCGTGCTCGGGGGCAAGCGGGCGGTCGTGCTGGCGGCCGTTCACGGACTCGGGCGGCTCGGACTCGGGCGGGCCGCCGTCTGGCTCGTGTTCGACCGGGTGCTCGGGCTCGCCGCCGGGGGCGACCACGGGGACCGGGGCGGGGCCGTCGCCCGCGGGCTGGAGCGGGTTCCGCTCGCCCGGGCCGAGGAACTGCTAGCGCGGGCCGTTCGTGCGGCCGCCGGGGACGACACCCGGGGCGGGTGGGTGCGGCGGGCGGTCCGCCGGCGGGTGCTGGAGGCCGTCCGGCGTTACACCTTGGCCCGGTTCCGGGCGGACGAGGCGGCGCACGGCGGGGTGGACCTGGTGCGGGTCCGGGACGAGTTGGAGGGAGCGGCGGACGAAGCCCTGGCGAAGCGACTGCGGGCCGGGGTGCGGGTGTGGACGGTCCTCGCGGCGGTCGGCCTGCCGGGGGCGGTCGCGGTCCAGGTGTGGATCGCCCTCCTGTTGCTCCGCGCCAAGGGGTGACCCGGGCTAGTGCCACCCGAGCGCACCCGCGGGTCACGATAAACCTTGTTCGGCGTTGACAGCCCAAGCCGGAGGAGCGCGGCATGGAGATGAGCGCTCGCGGATGCTACTGCGGGCTGTGGGACTCCAAGCCCGAGGTACTGGAGCAACAGGGTGTCCCCCGCGGGTACTGTGGGCTGTGCATGGTGTGTGGGCGGCCCGGGCACACGCGGCACCACCCCGGGTCGGTCCCATTCACCGGATCGTGGTGCGACTGGCACTACCGGCGGTTGGCCCTAACCCACCCCGCCACACCGTTGGGCTGCCTATTCTGGCTTTCAGTGATCGGTGGCGCGGTCTTTTTGGTGCGGTGGCTGTTCCGTGGGTAGCGCCCAGACGCCGAACAACCCCTCAGCACATCACTTCCCGGCGTCGGTCAGCATTCGCTGGAGCAGCTTGCCGGTGTTCGCGTCGAAGGGAGCCTCGAAGCTCGCGGTGGCGCCCTCGCCGCCCGCTTTCGCGCCTGCGGCTTCCTTCGCGCGCTCCGTGAGGTAGGTGCGCACGCGGTCGCCGGTGGCGTCGTCCGTGGTTCGCACGCGCAGGCTCAGTAGCGGCTGCTCGCCCAGACTCACCGCGACGAAACCGCCGCGCCCGCCCTTGGCGACCGGCACCCACTTCTTGACTTCCGCCGATTGCGCGAGCAACTTTACGATGGGCTTCTCGGTCCAGTCGCGGTCGTCGTTGGCCGCGAGCCACACCGCGGACCCGGCCGGCACGTCGCTCACCACCGGGCGCAGCGTGCGGAAGTGCGACCCGCTGGGCCCGTGCGGCCTGTCGATCTCGCTCAGGTCGGCCTCGGTGTACGCGAACACCCACACCGTCGGCACGGCGCGCACGAGCAGCAGCGGCACCTTGCCGACCGCCGCCTCGTAGCGCCCCAGCTTGCCCGCGACCGGCTTCGCCCTGAGCTTCGCCAGGAACGCGCCCTCGTCCGCGAGCGGCTGCTTCAGAACGAGGGCCAGGGTGACGTGAAGGGCGTCCTCGCCCTCGCCGAGCGTGATGCCGCCGGCGACGTGATCGATCTGCGCGAGGTCCACGCCGAACTGCTCGACGGCGGTGCGGGCCGCGTCCGGCAACCCGTTCTGCGCGAGCACGTCGCGCGGCTGCTGCCTGGTCCGCTCCGCGTAGGCGAGCAGCGGCCCCGGGCGCACCGCGAACGCGACGCTCGTGTCCGTGCGCAGGTAGCCCAGCCCCGCGGGGGCGCTCGCCGCGCCGCGCGCGGGCGCCGGTTGTGCCTTACCCTTGGTGCGCCAGTACACGACGAACGGCGGCAGGCCCGCCAGCAGGACGCCGACGAGCGCCGCGGCGAACACCCCGAGCATCTTGCGCCCCTCGCCCTTCGTGCGCGAGACGCGCGGGCTCGCGCCGCCGGCCGCGGCCGGGCACCCGTCGCCCCCCTCGGTGAACGTGCGGATCGGGAACGCCTCGGCGCACCGCGGGCACTCGGCCCTGCGGCCGTCCGGCAGCGCGGGCAGCGCGAACGACGTGTTGCACGACGGGCACGATAGCTGAACGCTCATGTCGCGGTCTCGTCACGGGGCGGGCGGCGCTCCGTCGTACCAAGGGCTTAACAAGTTCGGCGGTGAAGTACCGCTCCGTGCGGTCCGGGAACGCGGTCGCCACTTGCGCGTTCGGGCCGTCGAGCTTCCGCAGCGCAGCGCGTGCGGCACGGTAGCTGGGCCCCGAACTCGGCCCCACCGGGCGGCCGAGCCGGATCAGCTCCCGGGTGGTCGCGAGCGGGTCCCCGTCCCGCACCTCGACCGTGAGCAGCCCGGGCAGGCGCCCGCGGCGGAAGACGTCCGAGATCGCGCCCGCGACACCGGGGATGCGCGCCGAAGCTACAGCCCGCGGCCGCCGGGGTGCGCCCGAGGTTAACCGGACGCGCCAGCACCGGCACAACACGGCACCCGTTCTCGCGCAGCCCCTCGAAGCGGTCCTTGGTGCCGCCGCCCGGGCTCAGGAACTCCGGTTTGCACCAGACCGCGGGGAGCGAGGAGCCGAGCCGCACCGGGGCCAGCGGGGTGGGCGCGACGCGGTTCAGGTGGCGGCGGCACCCGGGCAGTTCGGACGACATCGGCGCGCCTTCGTGGTGAACGTTTCGCCCGCGCGCGCCTCTATACTGGAAGAGGCGAGTGTGAACCGAGGTTTAAGGTATGGCGCGCGTGGTTCTGGCGATGAGCGGCGGGGTGGACAGCTCCGCGTCGGCGGTCCTGCTGAAGCGGCAGGGGTACGACGTGGTCGGGCTGTTCATGCGCACCGGCGCGCACGGCCACGACCAGGGGAACGCCCGCGCGGACCACAAGAAGGGCTGCTGCTCCGCCACCGACGCGGGCGACGCGCGCCGGGTCGCGGACAAGCTCGACATCCCCTTTTACGCGCTCGACTTCGAGGCCGAGTTCGGCCGCATCATCGACTACTTCGCCGACGAGTACACGAAGGGCCGCACGCCGAACCCGTGCGTGGTGTGCAACAACTGGCTGAAGTTCGGGCAGCTCTGGGCGTTCGGCCAGAAGCTCGGGGCCGACTTCATCGCCACCGGGCACTACGCGCGGGTCGTCGGCGGCGAGCTGCACAAGGGCGTCGATGCCGAGAAGGACCAGAGCTACGTGCTGCACGGCATCCGGCGCGCGGTGCTGCCCCACCTGCTGTTCCCGGTGGGGGGCTACACGAAGCCCGAAATCCGGCACCTCGCGCGCGAGGCCGGGTTGGTGGGCGTCGCGGAGAAGCCCGACAGCGTGGAGATCTGCTTCGTGCCGGGTGGCAGCCACACCGACGTGGTGCGCGCCCGGCGCCCCGAGGCCGCGGGCGCGGGCGTGATCGCGGACCGCGACGGCACCGTGCTGGGCGAGCACGACGGCATCGACCGCTACACGGTCGGCCAGCGCAAGGGCCTGAACCTCGGCGGCGGGAAGAAGCGGTTCGTGCTGGAACTGCTGCCCGAGACCAACACCGTCGTCGTGGGGGATGAAAGCGACCTGCTCGCCCCCGGCCTCGTCGCGACAGACGTGAACTGGCTCACCGACCTGCCGGGCGAACCGCTCGCGTGCACCGCGAAGATCCGCTACCGGCACGCCGGGGTGCCCGCTGTCGTGACCGCGCTTCCGGGCGGCGGCGCGGCAGTACGCTTCGCCCACCCGCAGCCGGCGGTGGCGCCGGGGCAGGCGGTCGCGTTCTACGCCGGCCCCCGCGTCCTCGGCGGCGGCTGGATCGAACGCGCGCTCAAGGTCGGTGACTGATGATTGGAAACCGCGATTCGTGGCCCACGGACCCGCATTTCACCCGTCGGCCGCGAGTCTGCAACCGCAGGCGCCCGTGGAATAATTCCGCGGGGTCGGGGTCACATCTTCCGAGAGCCAACGACGAGCGCGGTTGACCCTCACCGACCGGTCACGTCTGGCTCGCGCTCATCACGTTACCCCCACAACTCGTTTCCATGAGTACGTCATGTTGCGGACGTGTGTGATCTGCTGCGCGCTGGCCGGCGTCGCGGGCCTGACCGCGGGTTGCAACAACACGAAGGACCCGAAGCCCGCCCCGGCGAAGAAGGACGAGGCGGTGGCCGCGTACAAGACCCAGTTGGGCGCGTTGGACAAGCAGGTCGATGAACTGAAGGCGAAGGGCGAGAAGGCCGCCGGCGACGACAAGGTGAGGCTGGAGGCGAGGCTCAAGGACGCGGGCGCGAAGCGCGACGCGGCGCAGAAGAAGTTGGACGAACTGGCGAGGGCCGCGGCCGACAAGTGGGAGGCCGCGAACAAGGACGCCGCGGCCGCGCTGGAAGACCTCAAGAAGGCGGTCAAGGAGTAGCCCCGGGGCGCCCGGCCGAAGGTCGTACACCCGAAGCGACTGTGAGCGCCTTCGCGCTTTACGACTTTCGGCCGGACGACGCTCGACGCGGTTCCGAAAATAGGCGCGGTGCTGTTCCCCGCGTCCCCCCCCGGAATTCTGTCATGCGTACTCGCCTTTGCGCCGGGTTGCCGCTCGCCGCCGCGCTCCTGTTCGGCCCGGCGGCGCGGGCCGACGACCCGAAGGTGCTGACCAAGATCGCGTTCGGGTCGTGCGTCGATCAGGACAAGCCGGTGCCCGTCTTCGACACCATCGCGGCGGCCAAGCCCGACCTGTTGTTGCTCATCGGCGACAACATGTACGCGGACCTCGACAAGAAGGTGAAGGTCACACCGGACGTGATCCGCGAGAAGTACGCGCAGGTGGCCAGGCTCCCAGGGTTCGTCAAGCTGAGGGCGACGTGCCCGATGCTCGGGACGTGGGACGATCACGACTACGGC
>JBJSXS010000859.1:0-5528 GCA_046086545.1 Gemmata sp. | reverse complement strand
GACCGGGTTCCCGGCGGTCGGGTGGGTGGCGGCGGGCACCGCGCTTGTGTCACTGGTGCTGGCCGGGCTGCTGAAACCGGCTCGGGCGGACCGGTCGCCGCTCGACGCGGCCGCTGCGCCCGCGTCCGAAGCGGCCGCGTGAGCCTTAGCGTGCCTTCAGCCGCGTGAGGAGTGTGCGGAAGTCGTCCGGCGGTTCGGCGGCCCAACTCATCGCTGCCCCGGTTTCGGGGTGCACGAAGCCCAGGCGTGCCGCGTGGAGCATGGGCCGCTCGGCCCCGCTCCCGTCGGGGTACGGTCTGCCGGTCAGCGGCCGGTCGTACACAGCTTCGCCGCACAGCGGGGCGCCCGCTTCACCCAGGTGGATGCGCACCTGGTGCGTGCGCCCCGTTTCCAGCCGGCACTCCACCAGCGCGAACGAGCCGAACGTTTCCAGCACCGCGACGTGCGTGACCGCGCGCTTGCCGTCGTCCGCGACGAGGTCTGTGGTGCTGCCCCTGCGCCCGTCACCGCGGTCGCGCACGAACACCGACGCGATGCGCCCGGCCTTCGGCGCGCCGCGCGTGAGGGCGAGGTAGCGGCGCTCGGTGCTGTGCTTGCGGAACTGCCCCGTCAGGCTCTCGGACGCGGCCCGGGTGCGCGCGAAAACGATCAGCCCCGACGTGTCGCGGTCGAGTCGATGGACCGCGAACACCGGCCGGTCCGGCGCCCCGAGCAACCCCGGGAGGAGTCCGGCGAGCGTGCGGGTGAGGAACCTCTGGCCGCGCTCGCCGAACTCGTCGGCCTCGTCCTTGTGGCGCATCGTGGTTAGGCCCGCGGGCTTGTTCACCACAACGACCGCGTCATCGACGTAAACGATCTCCGGCGAGATCGCGAGCGCGGGCGGCTCGCGGCGCGGCCGGTGCGGCGGGGGCGCCGGCTTGCTCTTCTGCGGAGCGGCGGGGCTGGCCTTACCAGGCCCGGGCTTGACCGCTGGCGCACCGCCGGTCTTTTTTGGCACGGGCGCCTTTTTGATCTCGACCGTGCCCGCTTCGAGTTCGACGCGTTTGCCGAGTTTGAGCCGGCGGGCCGCGTCCGTCTCGACCTGCCCGCTCACCTTGACGTGCCGGCGCTCGACGAGCCGTTTCGCCTGTGCCCATGAGAGACCGAAGCGCGACTTCAGAACCGAAGCCAGAGTTTGCCCGGCATCGCGGCGGTCTACGACGAACTGGATCGGCGGCACGGCAGCTTTCCTTCGTTCGACTGCGGGGAACGTACACCGATCCCGGTGCGGGCACTACCCTCTTTGTACCACCGTTGAGCGATAACCGTGCAAACAACCGGAAAGGTCGGTTCGGGCGGCCCGGAATACTGACCCGCCGTGCCGCATAACCGGCTTGACAGTGGTCAGGGCACAGCCGTAGGGTGAGACCACGGTTCCCCTCAACCGTCGTGGTGTCTCGTGCAACTGATTGCCCCCGATATCCTCGCCGAAGCACGCGGGATGACCGGCGCGATGGCCGGCACCATCGCGGTCCTCGGGTGCGCGCTCTGGCTGTTCGGGTGGCGCTGGCACCGGTTCTGGGTGGTGTCCGGGGTGACGCTGACCGCGGGGCTGATCGGGCTGAACGCCGGGCGCACCACCGGCGGCGCGCACGTGATGGCGGTCGGCATCCTGCTCGCGGTCGCTGCCGGACTGCTCGCGCTCGAACTGGCGAAGGTGCTAGCGTTCGTCGCCGGCGGGTGCGGGGCGTGGCTCGCGGTCCAGTGGGTGCTCCCGCAGGCGCAAGAACTGTGGGCGGTGTTCCTGTGCGGCGGGTTGTTCGGCCTCCTGCTCTACCGGGTGTGGACGATGCTCCTCACCAGCCTCATGGGCGTCCTGCTCGCGGGGCACGCAACCGTACTACTGGTCGAGCAGTTGACGCACCGGGATGCCGGGGCGTGGGTCGAGCGCAACGTCGCGGCTCTCAACGGCGCGGCCGTCGCGCTCGTCGTTCTCGGCATCGTCCTCCAGGCGGTCTCGACCCGCGACCTCGACGCCGCGCCGGAGTCGAAGCCGGTTGACGAGAACGACGACAACAACGACGAGAGGGCCGAGTTGAAAGAAGAGCAGGCGGCCGCCCCCAAGAAGCTCGTGCGGCTGTGGCGCAAACTGCTGTACGCCCGCAAGGCCGCGTGACACCCGGCACCGCTGGCGGCTCTTCGAAAATACGTTCCCCCCCATGTCACTCACGCGCCGCCACTTCGTTCAGCACGCGCTCGCCGCCGGGACGGGGGCCGTTCTGTCGAGGCACGCGCACGCCGCGCCCGAGGGGTGGCCCAAATCGCCGTTCCTTGAGGGCAACTTCTTTCCGGTACACGAGGAAACCGCGGCCGCCGACCTGAAGGTGTGCGGGGCGCTGCCGAAGGACCTCGACGGGCTGTTCGTGCGCAACGGCCCGAACCCGCAGCTCGCCCCGGTCGGTAACTACCACTGGTTCGACGGCGACGGGATGCTGCACGCGGTCCGCATCCGCGACGGCAAGGCGAGCTACCGGAACCGGTACGTTCTCACGAAGGGCTTCGTGGAAGAAAAGCGGGCCGGCAAATCGCTGTACGGCGGCCTCCTCGATAAGCCCGACCTCAAGAAAGCCGCTGCCGGCGAGTCGCCGTTCAAAAACGCGGCGAACACGTCGGTCACGTTCCACGCCGGCGCTCTCCTCGCGCAGTGGGAGGGCGGCGAACCGCACGCGGTGAAGCCCCGCGACCTCGAAACGGTCGGCCCGCACACGTTCGGCGGCAAGCTCACCCACCCGTGGAGCGCGCACCCAAAGATCGACCCGCGAACCGGCGAGATGATCGGCTTCGGGTACGACATCAAACCGCCCTACGTTTCGTACAGCGTGGTGAGCGCGCGAGGCGAGTTGCTGCGCACGGCCGCGGTCGAGCTGAAGCGCCCGACGATGATGCACGACTTCGCGCTGACCGAGAACCACCTGATCTTTCCCGAGCAGCCCGAGACGTTCGACTTCAGGCGCGCCCTCACGGGCAAGATGCCGTGGCACTTCGACCCGAAGCTGCCGACGCGGTTCGGCCTCGTGCCGCGCGACGGCAAGGGCGAGACGCGATGGTTCACCGCCGAGCCGGGGTTCTTCTTCCACACGCTCGCGGCGTTCGAGGACGGCGGCGCGGTTCTGCTGTACGCGTGCCGGTTCGCGCGGTTCCCGGGCGAACTCGGATTCGGAGACGCCGCCGACAAAACCCCGAACGCGCCCGGGCTCTACCGCTGGCGGCTCGACCTGAAGACCGGGGCGGTGAAGGAGGGGCCGGTCGACGACGCGGCGACCGAGTTCCCGCGCATCAACGAATCGCGATTGGGCCAGAAGGTGCGGTACGGCTACCTGGGCGAAGCCGCGGGCGACCTGTTCGACGGATACCGCAAGTTCGACCTGCAGAGCGGCACCGCGGAGCGGCACCGGCTCGGCGCGGGCCGGTTCGGAGGCGAAGCGGTGTTTGTGCCACGCCCGGAGGCCAAGGAGGAAGACGCCGGCTGGCTGCTCGCGTTCGTGTTCGACAAGAACACCGAGAAGAGCGAGTTGCTGATCCTCGACGCCCGCGACTTCGGGGCCAAGCCGGTGGCCCGCGTTCACATCCCGACCCGGGTGCCCTACGGGTTCCACGCCACGTGGGTGCCGGGCACCGCGCTGTCGTGAAGAGCGATTTGCGATTTAGCGACGACCGGGCGTATTCACGCGGTTCGTGCGGACACGCGCCCGCGGCCGTTGCGATGAGCGGGGTGAGAACCGGGAGTTCGGCGAAGCCCCCCGTGCACCGGAATCGCGCGATCCCGGCACGGGGGCCGGACACAGCCTGTGCCTCTCACCCGTCCCGCAGCATCTCGCGGGCGGCGTTGAGGCCACAGGCGCCCATCACACCGCCGCCGGGGTGCGCCGCGGCGCCGCACATGTACAGCCCCTTCACCGGGGTGCGGTAGTTCGCGTACCCCGCGACCGGGCGGAAGCTGAACATGCTCGACAGGCTCATCGACCCCTGCATGATGTTGCCGCCGGTAATGCCCCACATCTTCTCCATGTCCGGCGGCGGGATCACCAGCCGGTGCAGCACGCTCGACTTGAACCCGGGCGCGTACTCTTCGAGTAGGTCGAAGCACCGGTCCGCGAACCTGTCCTTCTCCGCGTCCCACGTCGTGCCCTTGAGCGTGTACGGCGCGTACTGCACGAACATGCTCAGGATGTGCTTCCCCTCCGGCGCGAGCGTGCTGTCGAGCGCGGTCGCCATCGTGCATTCGAGCATCGGGTCGCGGGCCCAGCGCCCGTACTTTGCGTCGTCGAACGCGCGCTCGATGTAGTCCTGATCCGGGCACACGTGCATCGTCCCGTGGTGCTGCGGTCCGACCCTGCCGTCACTCGGCAGCGCCTTCCAGTTCGGCGGCCGGTCGATGGCGACGTTGATCTTCACCGTCGCGCTGGAATAATCGATCCTCTTGACTTGAGCGACGAATTCGGGCGGCAAGTCTTTGGCATCCATCAGCTTGAGGAACGTGACGTTCGCGTCGGCGCCGCTCGCGACCCGCTTCGCGCGGAACTCGGTGCCGTCCTTCAGGGCGACGCCGACAACGTGACCGTCGGCCACCAGAATCTTGCCGACCTCCGCGTTCGTGCGTATCTCGGCGCCGTACTTCCGCGCCGCCTGCGCGATGCTGTTCGAGATGGTGCCCATGCCCCCGCGGACGTAGCCCCACACCCCGCGAACGCCGTTGCACTCGCCCATCACGTGGTGGAAGAGGACGTAGGCGGTCCCCGGGTGCGACGGTGGGGCGAACGCGCCGATCACCGCGTCGGTTGCGATAGTGGCTTTCAGTTGCTCCGACTCGAACCAGCGGTCCAGAATGGGCCGCGCGGCCCCCGTGAGAATCTCGACCGCTTCCGTCGCGGTCGCCCGCCCGAGCCCGCGGAACCCGAGGCCGAGCTTCCCGAGCTTCCAGAGCGAGCCGATGCCGCCGAACGGGTCGGGGGGCGTCTGCGTCAGCATCGGTTCGAGGAAGTCCGCGACGCGGGTCAGCATGTCCTCGTATTTCGGGTACTCTTCCGCGTCCTTCTTCGAGAACTTGGCGATCTCGCGGTGCGTCATCTCCTTGTCCGGCCCCATCATCAGGTAGCGGCCGTCCGGGAACGGGGTGAACGACGACGGGGACCGCGGCAGCATCTCGAACCCATACTCCTTCAGCTCCAGATCGCGTATGATCTCGGGGCGCAGGAGGCTGTTCACGTAGGCCGCGGTGGACACCTTGAACCCGGGCCACAGCTCCTCCGTGATGCAGCACCCCCCGAGGATGTCGCGGCGCTCGAGCACCAGCACCTTGTAGCCGGCGCGGGCGAGGTACGCGGCCGTCACGAGACCGTTGTGGCCGCCGCCGATGATGATCGCGTCGTGGGTGCTCGCTGCCATGTCGGTGTGGCCTCGTGGGTGAGTAAGAATTATATGCGAGCGGGGGCGCCAGCGCCTCCGCGCCGCGCACAACCCAAATTAGCTGTGCGCGCCGCGGAGGCGCT